>NZ_JBFARL010000008.1:0-84747 GCF_040674655.1 Actinomadura sp. NPDC049753
GGCGACATGGTCGCGCTGATGGCCGCGCCGACCGTGGAGCACAAGTTCACCGCCGCGGACGGCGTCTTCTCCGTCGAGCGCGGCGACGCTGTAGGCGGCGTAGGTCCGGTGCGGCTCGCGCCCCTCGAAGTACGGGGTGATCTGCTCGCCGAGCTCCTCGACGGAGAAGACGCCGTCCGCGGCGGTGAACTTGTGCTCCACGGTCGGCGCGGCCATCAGCGCGACCATGTCGCCGTACACCACGAACACCTGCCCGCTGATCTTCTCCGCCGCCGGGGACGCGAGGTAGCCGACGAACGTCCCGACCCGCTCGGGCGCCATGGAGTCCAGTCCGCCGGGGGAGGTGCCCTCGGCGAACGTCGCCTCGGTCATCGCCGTCCGGGCGCGGGGGCAGATCGCGTTGGCGCGCACCCCGTACCGGCCGAGGCCCGCCGCCGTCGACAGCGTCAGCGCGACGATGCCGGCCTTGGCCGCCGAGTAGTTGGGCTGGCCCGCCGACCCGAACAGGAACGCCTCCGACGCGGTGTTGACCACCCGTCCGTAGACGGGGCCGCCCGCGGCCTTGCTGGCGGCCCGCCAGTGCACGGCGGCGGCCCGCGACACCGCCGCGTGCCCCTTCAGGTGGACGCGGACGACGTCGTCCCAGTCCGACTCCGACAGGTTGAACAACATCTTGTCGCGCAGCACGCCCGCGTTGTTGACCAGGACGTCCAGCGAGCCGAACGTGTCGACGGCGGCCGACACCAGCGTGTCGCCCATCGACCAGTCGCCGACGTCCCCGGTCACCGCGACGGCCTGACCGCCCGCCCGCTTGATCTCGGCGACGACCTCCTCGGCGGCCGGTCCCATGTCGTTGACGACGACGTTGGCACCCCGCGCGGCCAGGGCGAGGGCCTCGCAGCGGCCCAGCCCCGCGCCCGCGCCGGTGACGACGGCGGTGCGGCCCGCCAGAGAGAGGTCGGCGTTCATCGGAGCCTCCGGGTCGGTGTGGGGGGAACGTCCGCCGGGAGGCTAGTACGTATTCTAGTTCCGCCGCCGGAGACGTCCCGCTGAGCGGACCCGCACCGGCCGTTCGACCGGCGCGGACCGCTGAGTGGGACAGCCGTTGCCCTCGAATGAGAATGAATTCTAGTCTCGCGCCATGACGCTGAACCTGGCGACCCTCTTCGAGGCGGTGGCCGCGGCCGTGCCCGCCCGTCCGGCTCTCGTCTGCGGCGACCGCAGGCAGACCTTCGCCGAACTGGACCGGCGGGCGGACGCCGTGGCGCACCGGCTGCGCGCGGCGGGCATCGCGCCCGGGGAGCACGTCGGCGTCCACATGCTGAACAGCGCCGAGTACGTCGAGACGCTGCTCGGCTGCCTGAAGGCCCGCGCCGTCCCGGTCAACGTCAACTACCGGTACACCGACCGCGGGCTGCGCCACATCTACACCGACGCCGAGCTGGCGGGCCTGGTCGTGGACGCGGAGTTCGCCCCCGCCGCCGCCCGGGTGGCCGGCGACTGCCCCGCGCTCCGCCACGTGGCGGTCGCCGGGGCCGGCGGCGACGCCCCGGCATGGCCGCCGCAGATCGACGTCGCCGCCTACGACGCGGACGAGACCGAGCCCGGCCCGTCCCTCAGGGAGGGCCGCAGCGCCGACGACCGCTACATCCTCTACACGGGCGGAACCACCGGGCCGCCCAAGGGCGTCGTCTGGCGCCACGAGGACTTCTACATGGCCGCCGTGAAGGGCGGGAACCCCTACGGCGACCCGCACCTCACCGCCGAGTCCCTCGCCACCGCGGCGCGGGACGGGTTCGCGCTCGGCTACATGCTCACGATGCCGCTGATGCACGGCGCCGCGACCTACACGCTGCTGATGTCGCTGTTCACCGGCTCCACCACGATCCTGATGCGGCGTTTCGACCCGATCGAGGCCCTCGGCCTGATCGAGCGCGAGAAGCCCATGATCGTGACGGTGGTCGGGGACGCGATCGCGCGCCCGCTCGCCGACGCGATCCGCGCGCACGGCGCCCGTCACGACCTGTCCTCGTTCAAGGTGCTCGGCTCCGGCGGCGCGATCCTGTCGCGCAGCGTCCAGGAGGAGTTCGCCGAGCTGATCCCCGGCCTGCACGTCAGCAACGGCTTCGGCGCCTCCGAGTCCGGCGTGGACGGCAGCATCAGCGTGGGCGAGGACGGCCTGATGCGGCTCGCCGCCGGCCCGCACGTCACCGTCGTCGACGCGGACATGAAGCCGATCCCGCCCGGCTCGGACGAGGTCGGCCACGTCGCCCGCTCTGGCCACGTCCCCCTCGGCTACCACAACGACCCGGTGAAGACCGCCCGGACCTTCCCCGTCATCGACGGCGAGCGCTGGACGATCCTCGGCGACATGGCCCGCGTCGAGGCCGACGGCACCGTCGTCGTGCTCGGCCGCGGCTCCGGCTGCATCAACACCGGGGGCGAGAAGGTCTTCCCCGAGGAGGTCGAGCAGGCCCTCAAGTCGCACCCGGCGGTGATGGACGCCCTGGTCGCGGGCGTCCCCGACGACCGTTTCGGCGAACGCGTCGCCGCCGTCGTCGAGCTGCGAACCGGCGCGCCCGCCACCGCCGAGGACCTGCGCGCCCACTGCCGCGCGCACCTGGCGGGCTACAAGATCCCGGCCGTCGTCGCCTTCACCCCGGTCGTCCGCTCCCCGAGCGGCAAGGCCGACTATCGCTGGGCCGAACAGGTCCTCGCCGGCGAGCCCACGGCCTGACCTACCGCCCGGGGAACGCCGCCGCGCGTTCCGGGGCGGCGTACCGATCCGCTTGTTCGTAGTGAAGGAGTGTCCGCCATGCCCGAGGCCGTCATCGTCGATGCCGTCCGAACTCCGGTCGGCAAGCGGTACGGGGCCCTGTCGGGGCTCCACCCGGCGCAGTTGCTCGGGGCGGTGCAGCGCGGGCTGCTCGAACGCGCCGGCGTCGAGGCCGCGACCGTGGGGCAGGTCGTCGGCGGCTGCGTGACGCAGGCGGGCGAGCAGTCCAACAACGTCACCCGCAACGCCTGGCTGTACGCGGGCCTGCCGTACCAGACGGCGTGCACGACGATCGACTGCGCGTGCGGGTCGTCCCAGCAGGCCGTGCACCTCGTGGCGGGACTGATCGCGTCCGGGGCGGTGCACACCGGGATCGGCTGCGGCGTCGAGGCGATGAGCCGGGTCTTCCTCGGCCAGGCGCTCACCCCGGAGACCGGCAGCCCGGCGCCCGACGGCTGGGAGCTGGACATGCCCGACCAGTTCACCGCGGCCGAGCGCATCGCGAGGAAGCGCGGCATCACCCGGGAGGACGCGGACGCGTTCGGGCTGGCGTCGCAGGTCAAGGCGAACGCGGCGTGGGCGCAGGACCGCTTCGCGGGACAGATCCTGGAGATCGAGGCGCCGGTCATGACCAAGGAGGGCCCCACCGGGGAGACCGCCGTCGTGACCCGCGACCAGGGCCTGCGCGACACGACCGCCGAGGCGCTCGCCGGGCTGAAGCCGGTCCTCCCGGACGGCGTCCACACCGCGGGCAACTCGTCGCAGATCAGCGACGGCGCCGCGGCGGTGCTGCTGATGGCGGCGGACCGGGCCGCCGAGCTGGGCCTGCGCCCCCGGGCCCGGATCGTCGCGTCCGGGATGGTGGGCTCCGACCCGTACTACCACCTGGACGGGCCGATCGAGGCGACCCGGCATGTGCTGGACCGGGCCCGGATGAGGCTGTCCGACATCGACCTCGTGGAGATCAACGAGGCGTTCGCGTCGGTCGTGCTGTCCTGGGCCTCGGTGCACGGCGCGGACATGGACCGGGTCAACGTCAACGGCGGCGCCATCGCCCTCGGCCACGCGGTCGGCTCCACCGGCGCCCGCCTCATCACCCAGGCCGTGAACGAGCTGGAGCGGTCCGACAAGTCGACCGCCCTCGTCACGATGTGCGCGGGCGGCGCGCACTCCACGGCCACCATCATCGAACGGATCTGAGGAGCACATGACCATCGGGCTGACCGAGGAGCACCGCGACCTCCGCGACGCCGTGCGCGCGTTCACCTCCCGGCAGGTGCCCCCCGCGGCCGTCCGCGCCGCCGTGGACGCCGGGCGGGAGGAGGCTCCCGCGTTCTGGGACGACCTCGCCGCGCAGGGCCTGCTCGGCCTGCACCTCCCCGAGGACGCGGGCGGCGCGGGCTACGGGATGGTCGAAGTGGCCGTCGTCCTGGAGGAACTCGGGCGCGCCGTCACCCCGGGGCCGTTCCTCCCGACGGTGCTGGCGAGCGCCGTGCTGCACCGGGCGGGGCGCGCCGAGCACCTGCCGTCCCTCGCCGACGGGAGCGCGACCGGCGCCGTGGGGCTGGACACGGGAAGCCTGGCGGTCTCCCGCTCGGGCGGCGAGATCACGGTGGCCGGCACGTCGGGGCCCGTCCTGGGCGCCCCCCTGGCGGACGTGCTCGTCCTCCCGGTGAAGGACGGCGACGCGACGGCCTGGATCCTGCTGCCCCGGGACGCCGTGAGGGTGGACGAACTGCCCAGCCACGACCTGACCCGGCGGCTGGGCAGGGTCGGGCTGGAGAACCGGACCATCCCCGGGGGTTCGGTCCTGGAGATCGGCTCGCAGGCCGTGCGGGACCTCGCGGCGGTGCTGTTCGCCGCCGAGGCGTCCGGCCTGGCGGACCGCGCGACGAGCACCGCCGCCGAGTACGCCAAGGTCCGCGAGCAGTTCGGCCGTCCCATCGGGCAGTTCCAGGGGGTCAAGCACCGCTGCGCGCGGATGCTCGCGCACGCCGAACAGGCCCGCGCCTGCGCCTGGGACGCCGCCCGCGCCCACGACGAGGGGCGCGGACGGGAGGCGTCGCTGGCGGCGGCGGTCGCCGGGGCCACCAGCGTCCAGGCCGCGTTCCAGACCGCGAAGGACTGCGTGCAGACCCTCGGCGGCATCGGCTTCACCTGGGAGCACGACGCGAGCCTCTACCTGCGCCGCGCCCAGACCCTCCGCGTCCTGCTCGGCTCCACCGCGTCCTGGCGCCGCCGCGTCGCCCGCCTCACCCTCGACGGCGTCCGCCGCGAACTCCGCGTCGAGCTCCCCCCGGAGGCCGAGCGGATCCGCGCCGAGATCCGCGCCGAGCTGGAGCCCGCGAAGGCCCTGGACGGCAAGGAGCGCCGCGCCTACCTCGCCGCCCGCGGCTACACGTCGCCCCACCTGCCCCAGCCCTGGGGCAAGGGCGCCGACGCCGTGTCCCAGCTCGTCATCGCCGAGGAGATGCGCGCCGCCGGCCTGCGCGCCCACGACATGATCATCGGCAACTGGGTGGTGCCGACGCTGATCGCGCACGGTTCGGCCGCCCAGCACGACCGCTTCCTGCCGGCCTCGCTGCACGGCGACATCCGCTGGTGCCAGCTGTTCTCCGAGCCCGGCGCGGGCTCCGACCTCGCCGCCCTCAGCACCCGCGCGGAGAAGGTCGAGGGCGGCTGGAAGATCACCGGCCAGAAGGTGTGGACGTCCATGGCCCGCGAGGCCGACTGGGGCATCCTGCTGGCGCGCACCGACCCGTCCGTCCCGAAGCACAAGGGCCTGTCGTACTTCCTGCTCGACATGAAGTCGCCCGGCATCGACATCCGGCCGCTGCGCGAGCTGACCGGAGACACGCTCTTCAACGAGGTGTTCCTGGACGGCGTCTTCATCCCCGACGACCTCCTCGTCGCCGCACCGGGCGACGGCTGGAAGCTCGCCCGCACGACCCTCGCCAACGAGCGCGTCTCGCTCTCGAACGACTCGTCCCTCGGCAGCGGCGGCGAGGCCCTCCTCAAGCTGGCGACGGACGCCGACGACGAGCGCCTGACCACGCTCGGCGGCATCCTCTGCGACGCGCAGTCGAGCAGCCTGTTCGGCCTGCGCACCACCCTGCGCTCCCTCGCCGGGGCCCAGCCGGGCGCCGAGTCCAGCATCGGCAAGCTGATCGGCGTCGAGCACATCCAGCAGGTGTGGGAGACGGCCGTGGACTGGATCGGCCCGGAGGCGCTCTCCGGCGAGGGCGGGGGCGGGATGGACGACCCGACCTGGATGTTCCTGAACTCCCGCAACATGTCGATCGCGGGCGGCACCACCGACGTCCAGCTGAACATCATCGGGGAGCGCCTGCTCGGCCTTCCGCGCGACCCGCGGGCGGCGTCGTGACCCTGGACCTGCAGGCCGAGCACCAGGCGACCGGCGTGGACACGGCGGCCGCCGCGGCCCGCCGCGTCGTCGACGCGCTGGTCCGCTCCGGCGACCTCACGGGCGCCGACATGTCCGACGTGGCCGACCGCCTGAACGCCGTGGCCGACGACCTGGAGGCGGCGGCCCCGCCGCTGCGCGACCGCCTGGTCGACATGTGGCGCGGCGACGGCAACACCCGCCACGACCCGGTCACCGGCCCCGAGAACCCGATCGCCCCGCCGCTCGAATACACCGCCGCGGACTCCCGCACCATCGAGGCGACCACGACGCTGGGCCTGCCCTACCAGGGGCCGCCGTCCAGCGTCCACGGCGGGATCTCGGCCCTCCTGCTGGACCACACCCTCGGCGTGGCGAACGGATGGGCGGGCAAGTCGGGCATGACAGCGGAGCTCACCCTCCGCTACCACCGCCTGACCCCCCTCTTCGAGCCCCTCACGATCAGCGCCCGCCAGATCTCCGTGGACGGCCGCAGGATCCGCACGGTTGGAGCGATCCAGGCCGGCGGCCACGACTGCGTGACCGCCGAGGGCCTCTTCATCGCCAAACACCCACCCCGCCCCCGCTGACCCGCCCCCTCACACCCCCGACGCGCCGCCCATGTCCGGGCGGCGGGAGGATCAAGGCGTGACGTTCTTGGAGGCACGGTTGTTTCTGGGGTCGGCTGGGCTAGGGGCGCTGCCCGCCTGGCTGGGCTCGCTGGCGGTTGCGGCCCGTCGGGCGGTCCTCGTCCCCACGGCGGCGAATCCGCTCCCGTCCGCCCCGTTCGTCCGTGCCGCCGCCGACCTGCTCAAGGCCGAGGGGCTGGCGGTGGACGTCCTCGATCTGGAACGGGCCGCTGGTGACCACGTCCGGCGCCTACTTGACGGGGCTCAGGTCGTCTTCGTCACCGGCGGGTATCCCATCTTCCTGCTGGAGCATGTCCGTCGCAGCGGGTTCGATCGCGTCGCCGCGCCCGCCGTCGCCGACGGCTCACTGGCCTACGTGGGGATCTCGGCCGGGGCGGCTCTCGCCGGGCCCGATCTGGGGCCGCTGCAAGGGGCCGACGATCCCGGAGCCGTCGACTCCACCGCCGGGCTCGGGCTGGTCCCGTTCGTCGTGCTGCCCCACCGGAACCGGGGCAGGGCCGCGCGCCACGACCGGCTGGCCCGCGAGTCTCGCCGGAGATGGCGCGTGCTGTCGATCGACGATGACCAGGCCGTCAGCGTCGCCGGCGACGGATTTGAGATCCTGGAGTCCGCTTGCTCAGGTTGAAGATCCGCAGCACCGGCGAGATCGAGGCGGGCGGCAGGACCTGCGTCTCCGCCGAGGGCCTCTTTATCACCCAGCACCCACCACGCCCTCGTTGACGGGCATCATGGACATATGAGCGATCACGAGCGGTCCGAGAACCCGGAAGGCCGATGGCGCGCGCTGCCGCCCCGCGTCCAGTTGGAGGACACGGTTCCAGGCCAGGAGGTCCCGCCCAAGCCCCAGGCGATAGCGGAAACGACCCCCACGCCGATCGACGAGGCCACCCGCTACCCGATCTAGCGGTCCGGCCGGCCGCACGGAGAGCGCTCCACGCGTCCGCGACCGGACCGACGTGCCGGAGCTTGTCCGAGTTGTTGACCGTACGGATCGTCTGGATCCGCCCGTCGAGGATGTCGAGTGCCCACGTGGAACCGCGCGGCGAGTCCGGTGCCTCGGTCCGGTCGGCGGTGAACCGGGTGCGGCCCGAGTCCATGTGGCGGCGAGGCCGGACGGCAAGCCGGCGGCATGCGGCCTCGGATGTGCTGTCGATCGCGGGTCGTGCTAACGGCCGGTGCCCAGCGCGGTGTGGGCATTGCAGCCCTTCCCGAGCTCGGCCGGGGACGGAAGCCACGCCTTCGCCTTGCCCGGGACGACCCTGGCGAGGACGCAGGGCGATTCGCCCGGGGCTGCCGTGGCGGTGACCAGGGCCACGCCGACGGCGAAGTCGGATTGAGCCTCGGTCTCGACCCTGATCGCGGGGTGCAGGCCGAGCTTCGCGAGCGCGGCGCGGACGTCCTTCTCCTCCACGCCCCGGCCTGAGGGAAGCGTGTTCACCTTGGGCAGGGCTCGCTCGATCCGCGCGACGGAGATCGATGGTGCGTCGGCCCAAGGGGCGAAGGTCAGGGGAGTTCCGGGAGGGCAGGGAGTCTGTGGCGGGACGGCGTTCCACTCGCCGGGCCCGCCGGCGAAGGCCAGCTCGAAGCAGCGGTCGACAGTGACCCGCCCAGGCCCTCGGAACAGCCCCTCGCCTTGTTGCGCGACACCGGAGACCCGCACGGTCACCCGGACGCCGCGCGGATCGCCGGTTCCGGCACCCGTCACCGCCAGAACCTCGACGTCCTTGAGGTCCGCGATGTGGTGGCCGATGTCGTCCGCATTGACCAGCCGGGTGCCGTACATGGCGTTGCCCACCTGCATGGCCTTGTCGCGCGCGTCGCCCGCGGCGTTCCTCTCGGCCGTGGTGTCCGCGCAGCCGGCGGCCAGGGCCGTGACGGCGAGGACCGCGATCATGGTGAGTCGCACCGGTCGACTCAATCACACCGCCGAGCCGCGCGCCTCGGACCGGCCGGCCGTCGCGGTCGATGGCGTGGAGGAGACGCTTGCACGCCCGGTTCGGGTCGGCTCAGTGGCGGACAGGTCGCGGGCAGCGGTTTCGAGCTGCGGAGTCATCCCTCCTGCGGTTGCGGTGGCGCGGGTTCCGCGGGGACGGGGCCGAGCCGCTGCAGGGCGGTGGCGAGGATCGAGTCGAGCGCGTGCTGGGCGGTCCTGAGCCGGGTGATCGTCCCGGCGATGCGGGAATGCTCCTGCCGCAGCTTGGCGATCGTGGTCGGGCAGGACGACGGCACCATCCGCCCCTCCTCGTCGTGGACGCAGGGCAGGAGTTGGGCGATGGTCGCGGTGGTGAGTCCGGCGGCGAGCAGGGCGCGGATGTGGCGCACCGCCGCGACGTCGGCGCCGGTGTACTCCCGGTAGCCGTTGGCCAGCCGTACCGGGTGCAGCAGGCCCTGCTCCTCGTAGTAGCGCAGCAGCCGCCGGTTCACCCCCGTCGTGGCGGCGAGCTCACCGATCCGCATGCTTCTCCCCCTCCGGAGTTGACCCTCACACGAATGTGACGCCTTAGCGTGCCGAGTATTCCCGACCAAGGATTTCGAGGAGGCGGAGAGTGTCCGGAGCAGTGATCATCGGAGCGGGCCCGGGGATCGGGCAGGCGGTCGCGCGCAGGTTCGCCGGGGAGGGGTATCCGATCGCCCTCGTGGCCCGCGGTGACGAGACGCTACGAGCCGGGGCTCGTGCCGTCGAGTCCAGCGGGGTGCCCGTCCTCACCCTCGCGGCCGACTGCGCCGACGAGGACGCCCTGCGCGCCGCCCTGGACCGGGCCGTCGCCGAGTTCGGGCTTCCCGACGTCGTGGTCTACAACGCCGCGATCGTCCAGGCCGATGCGCCGGGGGAGTTGCCGGCGCGCGCACATCTGGCGGCCTGGGCGGTCAACGTCGTGGGTGCGCACACCGCCGCCGACCATCTGGCTCCGGAGATGGCACGCCGCGGGAGCGGGTCGATCCTCATCACCGGAGGAATGCCCGAGCCGAAATGGCAGTACACCAGCCTCTCCCTCGGCAAGGCGGGCGTCCGGACCCTGGTCCGAATCCTCGACCAGCGGTACGGGGACGCCGGAGTGCACGCCGCCAGCGTCACCGTCGACGGACCCGTGGCGCCGGGTACCGACTTCGATCCCGACGACATCGCCGAGCACTACTGGCGCCTGCACGGCCAGCCGCGGCACCAGTGGGAGCACGAGGTCCTGCACACCGCGCGGCAGGCGGCGACCGGCGTCCTCGCGGGACTGCTGGACGCCTGGCGGGGCGCCTTCGACCGGCGCCGGCCCGACGAGCTGTCCTCGCTCTTCAGCCCGGACGCGCTCTTCCAGGGCACCACCCCCTCCCTGCGCCGGGGCAGGGAGGAGATCGTCGGCTACTACGCCGACGTCCCCGAAGGCACGACGGCCAGGGTCGACGTGCTCGGCGAGACTCGTCTGAGCGAACGCCTGGTGAGCGGGTTCGCCGAAGTGACCTTCACCGCCCCGACCGGTGAGGAGCGCCCCGTGCGGCTGTCCATCGTCGCCGAGCACCGCGGCGACGCCTGGCTCATCCGCCAGTATCACGCCGCCGGCTGACGATCGGGCCGCCTCAGCCCGGCCAGCCGTCGCGGTTCGTGCAGCTCTCGCGGGAGATGCCCGAGCCGGTGTCGGGGAAGTCGCCGAAACGTCCGCGGTGCGCGTGGGCGAAGAAGTAGCACATCGACTCGCAGTCGGCGTCCAGCACGGCGACGCGGGGGTCCGCGGCCACCGCCGTGTAGAAGTCGCGGCCCATGGCCACGATGAAGCCGCGCGCGTAGAGGAAGCCGTCGTCGGAGCCGTCCGTCACCTCGTGGATGTCGGCCCGGTCGATGTCGTGGAGCAGGCGCTCGCACACCCGGTCGAGGTCGGTCAGCTCCTCGGCGGACAGGTCGCGGGCGGCGGCTTCGAGGTTGCCGAGAAACGCGTCCAGGCCCTTGTCGACCACGGAGATCTCGGGCATCTCCCAGACGTCCGTGGACAGGTCGCGCGTGGTGAGGGCCCGTCGTGCGGCGGCGACCTCGTCCCCCAGGGGCGCCCATGCCGCTTCGATCAAGTCCCAGAATCGTTCGTCGGTCATGGCGGAAGCCAACCAGGCCCGGCCGACAGTTCACCGGCGTCAGGCCCCCTCGGGGACCTTCTATGTAGACTCAATCTACATAGATACGCGCTACCTACATGGGGGCCCGATGTTCATCGGTCGGAGGGCCGAGCTGGCGCTGCTGGGGAAGCGGCTGGAGCGGGTCGCGGCCACGGGGGCCGGGACGGCGGTCGCCTTGCGCGGTCGGCGCCAGGTGGGCAAGTCGCGGCTCGTCCAGGAGTTCTGCGACCGCGCCGGTGTGCCGTACCTCTTCTCGGCCGCCACGAAGGGAGCATCGCCCGTCGAGGCGGTGGCCTCGTTCACGCGCGACCTCAGGGAGTCGGCCCTGCCGGGCGAGCCCGACCTCGTCCCCCGGTTGGACGGCGGCAACTGGCCCGACGCGTTCAGGGTCCTGGCGGCGACGCTTCCCGACACGCCGTCCATCGTCGTGCTGGACGAGCTGCCGTGGCTCGCCGAGCAGGACCCCGTGTTCGACGGCGCGTTGCAGACCGCGTGGGATCGGCTTCTGTCGTCCAAGCCCGTCCTGCTCCTGCTCCTGGGCAGCGACCTGCACATGATGGAGCGCCTCACCGCCTACGACCGCCCGTTCTACGGGCGGGCCGACAACATGGTGCTCGGTCCGCTGAACCCGGCCGACCTGGGCCAGGCGCTCGGGCTCGGCGCCGCCGACGCCATCGACGCGCACCTCGTCTCCGGAGGGCTGCCGGGCATCGTCAGGACCTGGCCCCATGCCACGCCCGCGCTGGACTTCATGCGGGACGAGTGCGCCGACCCGGCGGCGGCCCTGTTCGGCGTGCCGGAGGCGTCCCTGCTGGCGGAGTTCCCCAATCCCGACACGGCGCGGCGCGTGCTGGAGGCCATCGGCTCGGGCGACCGGACCCACGCCAACATCGCCGCGGCGGCCGGTGGGCGCGGCGAGGCGCTCCCGTCCGGGACCCTGTCGCCCCTCCTGCGCCGGCTGACCCGGGAGAAGCGCGTCCTCGCCGAGGAGCACCCCCTCTCCACGAAGTCCGGCAGGCCCGCCCTGTACCGGATCGCCGACAGCAACATGCGCCTCTACCTGGCGGTCCTCCGGTCCGCCCACGAGCAGGCCCGCCGGGGGCGGCCGGACGCGGGCTTCCGCCTGATCGAGCGCCGCTGGACGTCCTGGCGGGGCCGGGCCGTGGAGCCGCTCGTCCGGCAGGCCCTGGAGCTGTCGGACCTGCCCTGGCCGGACGCCGGCGCGGTCGGCGGCTGGTGGAACCGCCGCTTCGATCCGGAGATCGACCTCGTCGGCGCCGACCGCGCCCCCGTGGCGAACCGGATCCTCTTCGCCGGCTCGATCAAATGGCTGAACGGCCCGTTCGACGACCGCGACCTGGCGGACCTCCGCCGCGCCGCGAACGAGGTGCCCGGCCTGGACCCGGCGGCCGCGGGTCTCGTCGTGGTGTCGCTCTCCGGCTCGGACATCACCGGTGACGTCGCCCTGAGCTGGGGCCCCGACGATGTGGTCGGCGCCTGGCGCCAGTAGACGAGCGCGCCGATGTCACATTTTCGGTGCCGGTCCAGTCGTGACGGGTGAATGCACAGGGGATTCGCTTGGAGGGGTCATGGGAGCAGCCATCCTGGTCACCGGTGGGACGGGAACGCTCGGACGGCAGGTCGTCCCGCGGCTGCGGGACGCCGGGCGGGACGTGCGGGTGCTCAGCCGCAGCGAGCGGAAGCCCGCCGGCGGCGTCGAGTACGTGACCGGCGACCTGTTCAAGGACGAGGGCATCGACGCCGCGCTGGACGGCATCGAGACCGTCCTGCACCTCGCGGGCGGCAACAAGGGCGATGACGTGGTCGCGCGGAACCTGGTGCGCGCCGCCTCGCGCGCGGGGGTGAGGCACCTCGTGCTCATCTCGGTCATCGGGGCCGACAGCGTGCCGCTGGCCTGGCTCAAGTCCCAGCTGGAGGTGGAGCGGGCCGTGGAGGAGTCGGGCGTGCCGTACACGATCCTGCGGGCCGCGCAGTTCCACGACCTGGTGTTCAAGGTAGTGCAGGGGATGGCGAAGTCCCCGGTGGTGCCGGTCCCGCGCGGGCTGCGCTTCCAGCCGGTGGACGCGCGCGACGTCGCGGAGCGGCTCGTGGAACTGGCGCTCGGCGAACCGGCCGGCCGCGTCCCCGACCTGGCCGGGCCCGAGGTGTTCCCGCTCGGCACGCTCATCCGCGGATACCTGAAGGCGAGCGGCAAGCGGCGCGCGACGGTGCCCCTCCGCATCCCGGGGAAGGCCGGGCGCGCCTACCGCGCCGGCGACAACCTCTCCGTCGAAGGAGCCGACCAGGGCACGCGCACCTGGGAGGACTTCCAGGCGGAGCGGCTCGGCCGCCCCGCCCCGGCCGAGGCGGCGGTCGGCTGAGCGGGCTCACGGCTGCTCGCCGCGGGCCAGGCGACGCATGCGGGCGTCCTGTTCGGCCATCGGCGGAAGCCCCGCCTCGGCCCGGCGCTCGCCGAGGCGGTCCGGGTCCTCGATCGGCCGCGGCCCGAAGACGCCCCCGGCCGTGTGGTACTGCGTCCCGTACAGCTGGGGGAGCCCGGCGTTGACCCGGACGCGGTCCTCCAGGTAGGCGAGGTCCCTGCGGTCGGCGTCCCCGGCCTCGACCGCCCCGCGCAGGGCCTTGAGGAACATGCGCTGGAGGCGCGGCCGCCGGTCGGCGTGCTGGGCGAGCAGCCAGGCCGCGTGCGCGGCCTCCGCGCCGACGGCCGCGACGCCCGGCCATCCGTGCCGGCGGACGGCGCGGGCCAGCCACCCCGTGTTGCGCCGGTCAGTCCAGAGGAAGCGCAGCCCCTGCACGATCGTCAGCCGGCCATCGGGCGCCGCCGCCTCCCGGACCCGCTGGTCCCGTTCCGCCCGACGTAACAACTCGTCCCGCAGCATGCCTTCACTATCGCGGCAGACCGGGCGGGTCAGAGGACCTCGGTCTCGACCTGTTTGCGGAGGACCTTTCCGGTCGCGTTGCGGGGGAGGGGGTCGGTGGTGACGTGCCAGCGGGACGGGACCTTGAAGTAGGCGAGCCGCTCCCGGGCGAAGTCGGCCAGCTCCTCGGCGGCGGGCGGGGCGTCGGCGAAGACGGCGACCGCGGCGACCTCCTGGCCGAGGTCGGGATGGGGGACGCCGATGACGATGCACTCGCGCAGCCCCGGGTACTCGGCGAGGACGTTCTCGATCTCCGCCGGGTAGACGTTCTCGCCGCCGCGGATGATCAGGTCGGAGCGGCGGGTGGTGAGTCGCAGCCGGCCTTCTTCGACCATGCCGATGTCGCCGGTGTGCAGCCAGCGGTCGGCGTCGAACGCGCGGGCGGTGGCCTCGGGGTCGCGCCAGTAGCCGACCATGTTGTAGGCGCTGCGGACGCAGACCTCGCCCTCGACGCCGTCGGGGAGCGCCTTGTTGTCCGGGTCGCGGATCTCCAGCTGCACCCCGACCGACGGGCGGCCGAGCGTTCCCGGCGCCTCCTCCAGGTCGGCGGGGGTGGCGGTGGACACGCCCGTGCACGACTCGGTGAGGCCGTAGCTGTCGACCAGGCCGCCCTTCGCGGGCGGGAACACCGCGCGCAGCCGCTCCTTGAACGCCGGTGAGGACGGCGCGGTGGCCAGCGAGAACGCCGTGAGCGAGGAGACGTCGTACTTCGACAGGTCGCCGTGCTCGATCATCCGGTGCGCCATGGTGGGGACGGCGCCCCAGTTGGTCACGCGCTCCCGTTCGATGAGGCCGAGCACCTTGTCCACGTCGAAGCCGCCCTCGTGCATGATCACGGCGGTGCCGGTGGCGAGCCGGGGCACGGCGAGGTTGTGCAGGCACGCGATGTGGAACAGCGGCAGCGCCAGCAGGTAGCGGCGGGACGCGGGGTCCACCGGGTCGCCGAAGGCGCGCATCAGCGCGTCGTTGAAGCGGTGGTACTCGATCACCGAGGTCAGGTTCCGGTGCGAGTGGACGGCCCCCTTGGGGCGGCCCGACGTGCCGCTGGTGTAGAGGATGACCGCCGGGTCGTCCTCGGCGACCCGCGGGGGCTCCAGGACGGCGTCCGGGTAGCGGCGCGTCAGCGACGGGACGTCCCGCTCCATCGTCAGCACGTCCTCGGAGATCAGCGCGGCGCGCTTCTCGTCGGCGATGACGACCTTCGGGTCGGTGTGCCCGAGGGCGTACTCGATCTCGCGGGGCGCCCACCAGGCGTTGTAGCCGACCGCGACGGCCCCGGCGGCGATCGCCGCCCAGAACGAGACGATCCACTCGGGGCTGTTGGCGGCGTCGATCGCGATGCGGTCCCCGGGGCGCACGCCGAGGTCGTCGCGCAGCGCCTTCGCCATGGAGGCGACGGCGGCGGCGTGCTCGGCGAAGCTCAGCCGCCGGTCCGCGGTGACGATGTAGTCCCGGTCGCCGTGGGACGCCGAGTGGACGAGCACCTCGCCGAGGCTGCGGGCGCGGTTCGCGAACACCGGGATCCGGGCGCCGAGCACGTCCTCCTCCCGGAGCTCGAACTCGCCGCCGGGACCGGTCAGCTTCCGGACGATCTCCATCGGGACCCCTCCTCCTCGCCGGACGCGCTCATTGTCGGCCGCCCCACCACGGGCTTCACCAGGGCATTCCGCTCAGCGGGACCCCGGTCCGCACCCCCGGTCGCGGTGATTCCCGGTGAGCGGGACTGGTCCCTTCGCGTGGTCCCCATCACATCACCATGGGCCCTCACCAGGACTGATTCAGTCCGGTCCCGCCGCGTGCGGCGACAGGACCGGGCTGGGCGCGAAGCAGGACTGAGCGGAGTCGTTTCATGGGAAGCCTCAGCGGCAAGGTCGCGATCGTGACCGGAGCGGGACAGGGCGTCGGGCAGGGCATCGCCCTCGCGCTGGCGTCGGAGGGCGCGGCGGTCGCCGTGCTCGGCAGGACGCGGGCCAAGCTCGACGCGACGTGCGAGCTGGTCCGGGCGCGCGGCGCCGAGGCCGAGGCGTTCGAGTGCGACGTCGCCGACACCGAGGCGATCCCCGCGCTGGTCGAGCGCGTCGCCGCGACGTTCGGCGGCATCGACATCCTCGTCAACAACGCCTACTCCGGCGCCTACGGGCCGCTCCTGGAGATGAGCGACCGCGCGTTCCGGAAAGGGTTCACGACCGGCCCGTTCGCCGCGTTCGCGTTCATGAGGGCGTGCCACCCCCACATGAAGGCGCGGGGCGGCGGCAGCATCGTCAACCTCGTCACCTCCGCCATGGTCCGCTGGGACCCCACCACCTTCGGAGCCTACGCGGCCGCCAAGCAGGCGCTCCGGTTGCTGACCCGCACCGCCGCCGCCGAGTGGGGGCCGGACGGGATCCGCGCCAACAGCATCGCCCCGCACGCCCTCTCTCCCGGGCTGAAGTGGTGGGCGGAGACGAACCCCGAGGAGGCCGAGGAGTTCCGCAGGACGATCCCCCTCGGCTACATCGGCGACTGCGAGGACGACATCGGCAAGGCCGTGGCGGCGCTCGTCCAGCCGGCCATGCGCTACCTCACCGGCGCCACCATCCCGCTTGACGGCGGCCAGGCCCACTTCGGCTGAACCGGCGGCGACCCAGACCACGCCCCCCGCCTGACATCACCCCACCACCCCATCTCAACCCACCCCATGCCACCGGCCGCGTTCGCGCGCGCCGGTGAAAGGAGCACGTCCGTATGAAGGTCGACAAGATCGGACGCCTCGCGGCGGGAGCCCTCGCGCTCGCGCTCGTGACGACGTCCTGTGCCAGCGACCGCTCGGGCACCGACGGGACGGCCGCCGGGAACGGTCCAGGCGGCGGCGCGAGCGCGGGCGCGGGCGCCAAGGCGTTCGGGACGCTGCCGTCGCCGTGCGGGCCCGGCGACGCCAAGGGCAGGACAGACCAGGGCGTCACCGACGACCAGATCGCGATCGGGTTCGGCGACGACCGCGGCTTCACCTCCGCGCCCGGCCTGTCCAAGGAGATGGGCGACGCCGTCAGCGCCATGATCGACTGGTGCAACCAGCAGGGCGGCATCAACGGGCGCAAGATCAAGGGCAACCAGTACGACGCCGCCTACATGCAGTCCGCGAAGGTGGTGCAGGAGTCCTGCAGGCAGGACTTCATGCTCGTCGGGCAGGGCTTCGCGATGGACGAGGCCGCCGAGCAGTACCGGGTGGGCTGCAAGCTGCCGACCGTCGCCGGCTTCACCGTCGGCCCGAACGCGGCGATGGGCCCGATGAAGTACGAGGCCGTCCCGTACCCGGTGGACATGATGAACATCGGCGCGCTGCGCATCGCGCAGAAGATGTTCCCCGACTACAAGGACAAGACGGACCTGCTGCTGTCGACGTCCCCGGCCGTCAGCACCGGCACCAACAAGGTCGCGAGCGCGATGAAGGGGATCGGCGTCACGCCGCTGGAGTGCGGCGTCCGGCTGAACGACGCGGGCGAGAGCAGCTACATGCCGTTCGCCAAGAAGATCAAGGACTGCGGGGCGAAGTACCTGTGGACGTCCGACTCGCCCGACCCGGGGCAGTTCAACCTGCTGGAGTCGATCGAGCGGGCGGGCGCCGACCCCACCTACGTGTTCGAGGCGACCTGGTACAGCTCGCTGGTCTCCAAGTGGAACACCTCCGGCGCGGGTGACCGCCTGCACGTCGGCATGATCTTCCAGCCGCTGGAGAACGCGGACAAGGTCCCGGCGGTCAAGCAGTACACCGACCTCGTCAACGCGAAGAAGGGCAAGGTCGCGCTGCTCGGCATGCAGGCCACCTCGGCGTTCCTGCTGTGGGCGCAGTCCGCGAGCAAGTGCGGCTCGGACCTGACCCGGCAGTGCGTGATCGACGAGCTGTCGAAGGTGCACGAGTGGACGGGCGGCGGCCTGCACGCGCCGACCGACCCGGGCGGCAACAAGCCGGCGTCGTGCTCGCTGATGGTCAAGCTGAACAAGACCAGGTACGAGCAGGTGTACCCGAAGAACGTCGGCGAGTTCGAGTGCGGCGGCGACTTCGTCGTCAAGACCGACCCGAAGACGTGGGGGACGCGGCTCGGCGACGACCGGATCTCCACCAAGTTCCTGACCGGCGACGTCATCAAGCCCCAGACGTCCTGACCGCGACGGCGGCCGGAGGCGTCCTCCCCATGGCGGTGAACAAGTGGCGGTGACCACGTGACCACGTTCCTGACCTACACCATTCTCGGCCTGGTCCTGGGCTCGGTGTACTCCATCGCGGCCTCGGGGCTCGTGCTGACGTACAACACCTCGGGAATCTTCAACTTCGCGCATGGCGCGCAAGCCATGTTCGGAACGTTCCTGTACTGGCACTGCACCGAGCGGTGGGGCTGGCCGGTGTGGCTCGCGCTGATCGTCGTGGTCGGCGTCGCCGGCCCCGCGATGGGCGCCGCCCTGCACGCCGTCATCATGCGGGGCCTGCGCGGCACCGCCGACGTCACGAAGATCATCGTGACGGTGGCGGTGCTGCTCGGGACCGTCTACCTGGCGCAGTGGATCTGGAATCCCGACGAGGCCCACACCGTCGCCATGTTCTTCGGCGCGGGCTCGAAGATCACGATCGCCGGGGTGGTGGTCCGGTACCACGAGATCGTGTGCCTGGTCGCCGCCGTCGCGATCGCGGCCGGGCTGCGGGTGCTGTTCACCCGCAGCCGGGTCGGCGTGGTGATGCGCGGGTCCGTCGACGACCCCGACCTGCTGCGGCTGAACGGCCACGACCCGGAGCGCGCCGCGATGCTGTCGTGGGCGCTCGGGTCGACGCTGGCGGTGCTCGCCGGGGTGCTGATCGTGCCGATCAGCGGCGGCGGGCTGGACGCGGGCGCGCTGACGCTGCTGGTGATCGACGCGTTCGCGGCGGCGATGTTCGGGCGGCTGCGCAGCATCCCCCGCACGTTCGCCGGCGCGATGGTGCTCGGCCTGGCCGCGAACTACGTGCTGGCCTACCTGCCGTCGGCGGGCACGTTCACCGGCAACCTGCGCGTCTCGCTGCCGATGATCATCCTGTTCGTGGTGCTGGTGGTGCTGCCCCAGGACCGGCTGCGCGGGGCCGCGGTCCGGACCCGCGAGCGGTACCGGCCGCCGACCGTCCGGTCGGCGGCGGTGTGGGGGCTCGTGCTGGTCGCCGCCGTCTACCTCTACAGCCTGCTGCTGTCGGACGGCGCCGTCACCATGTTCTCGCTCGGCATGACGTTCGCGATCATCGCGCTGTCGCTGACCGTCCTCACCGGCTACGCGGGCGAGCTGAACCTCGCGCCGCTGGCGTTCGGGGCCGTCGCGACGGTGGTGGCGTTCCACTTCGGGGTGCAGGGCAGCGGGCTCGGAGCCCGGACGAACCTCCAGGGCGTGCTGCTCGGAGTCGCGGCGGCGGCGCTGGTCGGCGGGCTCGTCGCGCTGCCGGCGCTGCGCCTGCGCGGCCTGTACCTGGCGCTGGCGACCATGGCGTTCGGCGAGTTCCTGTCGAACATGGTGCTGCGCGACACCACCGAGCACGAGCTGTTCGGGATGAGGTTCACCCTCTTCCCGGACGGGGCGCTCGTCGTCCCGCCGCTCAGGGCCGGCCCGCTCGACCTGCGGGACGGGACGACCTCGCTGATGACCGCGACCGTGCTGTTCGCTCTCATCGCCGTCGGGCTCGCGGCGCTGCGCGGCAGCGGCTTCGGGCGGCGGCTCGCGGCGATGAAGGACAGCCCGGCGGCGACGGCGATGCTCGGGCAGAACCTCGTCCGGCTGAAGCTCAGCGTCTTCATGATCTCCGCGGCGATCGCGGGGCTCGGCGGCGTGCTGATGTCGGCGGCGACCGGGACCGTCGCGCAGGAGAACTTCTCGTTCACCGGCAGCCTCGCGCTGCTCATGCTCGTCGTGGTGGCGGGCATCGGCTACCTCAGCGGCGCCCTGTTCGGCGGGCTGATGGCGGGCGTCGGCTCGGCCGTCCTCGTCTCCACGTTCGGCGACCTGGCCCTGGAGAACGAGGGCATGGCCACCGTCTACCGGGCGCTCGGCCACCTCGTCCTCGTCGGGACGGCGCTGGTCGGGATGGGCGTCGGCCGGAACCCGAGCGGGTTCGTCCACGACCTCGTCGAGGGCTACCGGGCGATCCGGGCCGCGCGCCCGCTGCTGTTCGGGGCGGGGGCCCTCGGCGCCGTCCTGTACGTCCTCGCGCTGACCGGCGTGATCGGCACGTGGACGTTCGCGCTGGCCGCGCTGTGCGTCGTCATGCTGCTGCCCGCCGTGGGCCGCGCCTACCTGGAGGAGGGGCGCAGGGCCCGCCCGGTGCCGCTGGAACTCGCCGGCGTGGACGAGCCCTACACCGACGAGCTGCGCGTCCGCCTCGACCGCGAACTCGGCCTGAAGGGAACGGTCCATGCCTGAGACCCCGCCCCTGCTCGCGACCCGCGGCGTCACCGTCCGGTTCGGCGGCAACACCGCCGTGGACGACGTGAGCCTCACCATGGACGAAGGCCGCATCACCGGGCTCATCGGCCCGAACGGCGCGGGCAAGACCACGATGTTCAACACCATCACCGGCCTGCAGAGGCCCGCGTCCGGCCAGGTGCTCCTGGACGGGGACGACATCACCCGGCTGTCGCCGGCCAAGCGCGCCCGCCGCGGCATGGCGCGGACGTTCCAGCGGCTGGAGCTGTTCCTGTCGCTGTCCGTGCGCGACAACGTCCGCGTCGCGGGCGACGTCCTGCGCGCCACGTCCCGCAAGCGGTTCGACCTGGACGAGGAGACCGACCGCGTCCTGGAGCGCACGGGCCTCACGGACGTCGCCGGCCGCGACGTGTCCGACATCCCGATCGGGCGGGCCCGGGTCGTGGAGGTGGCGCGCGCGCTGATGACCTCGCCGCGCGTGCTGCTGCTGGACGAGCCCGCCTCCGGCCAGACCGAGCGCGAGACGGAGGCCTTCGCCGGGATGCTCACCGGCCTGGCCGCCGAGGGCCTCGCGATCTGCCTGGTCGAGCACGACCTGCCGCTGGTCATGCGGCTGTGCTCCACCATCCACGTCCTCGACTACGGCGCGCTCATCGCCTCCGGCACACCGCGGGAGATCAAGGAGTCGCCGGAGGTCATCGCCGCCTACATCGGCACCGAGGAGGCGAGTCATGCCTGAACCGGACACGACCACCGGGCCGGCAGCCGCCGCCGCGTCCCCGGAACCGCTGCTCGAAATGAGGGGGATCCGGGCGGGCTACGGCGCCATCGAGGTCCTGCACGGCGTCGACCTGGCGCTGCGGCCCGGCTCGCTGCTGGCGCTGCTCGGCCCGAACGGCGGCGGCAAGTCGACCGCGATGCGGGTGTGCGCGGGCCTGCACCCGCCGACCGGCGGGGACCTGCTGTTCGCCGGGCGCAGGGTGAACGGCGTCTCGGCGCAGGACGCGGCGCGCCTCGGCGTCTGCGCGATCCCCGAGGGCCGCGGGATCTTCCCCAACCTGACGGTGCGGGAGAACCTGTGGGCCGCCACCGGGACCGGCGCCCGGCTGGAGGACCTGGAGGAGCGGGCCTACGCGCGCTTCCCGATCCTCGGCGAGCGCCGCCACCAGCTCGCCGGATCCATGTCCGGCGGCGAGCAGCAGATGCTCGCGCTGTCGCGCGCGCTCGGCAGCGACCCCGCGGTGCTGCTGCTCGACGAGCTGTCCATGGGCCTCGCGCCCATGATCGTCACCCGGATGTACGAGACGGTCGCCGAGCTGGTCGAGGGCGGCCTGTCGGTGCTGGTCGCGGAGCAGTTCGCCCGCGCCGTCCTGCCGATCGCCGACACCGCCGCGCTGATGCTGCACGGGCGCGTGGTGGCGGCCGGCCCGCCCGCCGAGATCGAAGACCGGCTGTCCAGCGACTACCTGGGAGGTTGACCCACCATGCTCACTGAGGAACGGCGCCGGCGGTTCAAGGACGACGTCGCGCGGCAGCGCCTGAGGACCGACGGGTCCCGGTTCGACGGGGCGGCGCGGATCGCCGGGATCCTGGCCATGGTCGCCGGCGTCGCCGGGACCCTCGTCGCCTACAACGTCTCCCTCACCAAGGACGACCTGCGGGACGTTGGCTCGCTGCAGACGCTCGCCGTCGGGTTCCTGGCGGTGACCGTCCTCGGCGCGGCCCTCTACCTGGCCGCCGCCGTGACCCGCGTCCTGCGCCTGTGGCTGCTGCGCCAGCTCGTGGAGCAGCAGTCCCAGGCCGACCAGATCGCCGCCGCGCTGCGACGGGACGCCTAGCGGCCCGTCGCTCCCAGTCAGCGGGATGTCCGGAGTGCCCGGACATCCCGCTGATTACCGTCTAGTCCGGATGGAGGACTCTCAGATGAACGACCAGAAGCCCGACGTGTTCGAGCCGGCGAAGCTCGGCCCGGTCACGCTGCGGAACCGCACGATCAAGGCGGCGACGTACGAGGGGCTGACCAAGGACGGCCAGGTCACCGACGCGCTGATCGACTTCCATGTCCGGCACGCGCGCGGCGGCGTGGGGATGACCACCGTCGCGTACTGCGCGGTGGCGCCGGAGGGCCGCACCGACCGCAGGCAGATCCACTGGCGGGACGAGGCGATACCCGGCCTCCGCGAGCTGACCGACGCCGTGCACGCGGAGGGGGCGGCCGTCCAGGCTCAGATCGGGCACGCCGGCCCGGTCGCCAACCCCAAGAGCAACGGGCTCCCCGCGCTCGCGCCCAGCCGCCACTTCCACCTGACCACGCAGACCGTCGCGAGGGCCGCCACGCACGCGGACCTCCGGCGCGTCGTCGAGGCGCACGGACGCGCGGGCCGGATGGCGATCGAGGCGGGGTTCGACTCCATCGAGATCCACATGGGGCACAACTACCTGACGAGCTCGTTCCTCAGCCCCAAGGTCAACCACCGCAAGGACGAGTACGGCGGGTCGCTGGAGAACCGCGCCCGGCTGGCGCGCGACATCGGCCGCGCCGTCCGCGACGCCGTCGGCGACCGCATCGCGATCACCGCGAAGCTCAACATGGACGACGGCGTGCCCGGCGGCTTCTGGATCGACGAGGCCATCCAGGTCGCCCGGTGGCTGGAGGCCGACGGCACGGTCGACGCGCTCCAGATGACCGCCGGCAGCTCCCTGCTCAACCCCATGTACCTGTTCAAGGGCGACGCGCCGCTGCACGAGTTCGCCTCCGTCATGAAGCAGCCGACCAAGCTCGGGATCAAGCTGATCGGCAGGCACTTCCTGAAGTCCTACCCCTACGAGGACCTCTACCTGCTGAGGGACGCCCGGCAGATCCGCGCCGCGGTGAAGCTGCCGATGATCCTGCTGGGCGGCGTCACCGACAGGGCGGGGATGGACACCGCGATGGCGGAGGGCTTCCAGTTCGTCGCGATGGCCCGCGCCCTGCTGCGCGAGCCCGACCTGATCAACCGGATCAAGGACGAGCCCGCGACCGAGTCGCTGTGCATCCACTGCAACAAGTGCATGACCGCGATCTACGGCGGCACCCACTGCGTCCTGTCCACCGAGCCGGCCTGGGGTGCCGCGGGTGCGTGACGAGACCATCGCGGCGATGCTGCTGGCCCGGCTGGGCGACACCCGGCCCGGCCTGCGCAGCCGCGAGCGGACGTGGACCTGGGACGAGGTCGTCCGGGAGAGCGCGGCCCGGGCGGCGCTGGCCCGCGAACTGCGCAAGGAGGGGCCGTTCCACATCGGCGTCCTGCTGGAGAACGTCCCGGAGTACGTCCTGTGGCTCGGGGCGGCGGCGCTCGGCGGCGCGACGATCGTCGGCATCAACTCCACCCGGACCGGCGCCTACCTGGAGCAGGAGGTCCGGCACACCGACCTCCAGCTCGTCGTCACCGACCGGGCCGGGCTGGAGCTGCTGGACGGCCTCGACGTCGGCGTCCCGCGCGACCGCTTCCTGCTGGTCGACGACGACGGCTACCCGGACCTGGCCGCCGCCCACGCCTGCGAACCCGAGCCCGATGAGTCGATCACGCCGGAGACGCAGATGCTCCTGCTGTTCACCTCGGGCACGACCGGCGCGTCGAAGGCGGCGCGCTGCTCGCAGGGCCGGCTCGCCGAGCTCGGCCGGAACAACAGCGCCAAGTACGACGTCAAGCGCGAGGACGTCAGCTACTGCCCGATGCCGCTGTTCCACGGCAACGCGCTGATGGCGCTGTGGGCGCCGTCGCTGGCGGTCGGCGCGACCGTCGTCCTGGCGAGGAAGTTCTCCGCGTCCGGGTTCCTGCCGGACGTCCGCTACTACGGCGCGACGTTCTTCACCTACGTCGGCAAGGCGATCGGCTACGTCCTCGCCACCCCCGAGAAGCCGGACGACGCCGACAACACGCTGACGCACGGGTTCGGGACGGAGGCGTCCCCGGAGGACAAGGCCGAGTTCCTGCGCCGCTTCGGCGCGCGGCTGGTCGAGGGCTACGGGTCCAGCGAGAGCGCCGGAATGATCAGGCGGGATCCGCAGGCGCCGCCGAGCGCGCTCGGCCGCCCCGCCCACGACGGCGTCCGCGTCGTCAACCCCGAGACGCGCGAGACCTGCGCGCCCGCCGTCCTGGACGGGCACGGCCGCGTCACCAACGCCGAGGCCGCCGTCGGGGAGATCGTCGACGTGCACGGCGCGGCGAGGTTCGAGGGCTACTACAAGAACCCGGAGGCCGACGCCGAGCGGGTCAGGCACGGCTGGTACTGGACGGGCGACCTCGGCTACGTCGACGGCGAGGGGTTCCTGTACTTCGGCGGCCGGTCCGGCGACTGGATCCGGGTGGACTCGGAGAACATCTCCGCGCTGCTCACCCAGAACGTCGTCCGCCGCCACCCGAAGATCGTGGACGCGGTCGCGTTCGGGGTGCCCGACCCGCGCTCCGGCGACCAGGTGATGGCGGCGATCGAGATCCCCGAGGGCGTCGAGTTCGAGGACCTGGACCTGCCCGCCTTCCTGGCCCGCCAGGACGACCTCGGCACCAAGGGGGCGCCGCGCTTCGTGCGCGTCTCGCACGCGCTGCCGACGACCGGGTCCGGAAAGCTCAAGAAGAAGGAGCTGCAGCTCGACGGCTGGCGCACGTCCGACCCCGTGTTCCGGTGGGCGGGCCGGGGCGCGCCGGAGTACGTCCCGATGACCGAGGCGGACAAGGCCGCGCTCCGCGAGGAGTTCACCGCCGCGGGCCGCGGGCGCTTCCTCCCCTGACCGAGAAAGGGCATGTATGGATCTGCGTGAGTCCGAGGCGCATCGCGAGTTGCGCGCGGAACTGAGGGCGTACTTCGCGGGCCTGCTGCCCGAGGACGTGCGGCGCCGCGCCGGCGAGCAGGGCGTGGGCGGCGAGCGGTTCCGCGAGATCGTCAAGATGCTCGGCAACGACGGCTGGCTCGGCTACGGCTGGCCGGAGGAGTACGGCGGGCAGGGCAGGTCGATCGCCGAGCAGTACGTGTTCTTCGACGAGGTGCAGCGCGCCGGGCTGCCGTTCCCGTTCGTCACCGTGAACACGGTCGGCCCCACGCTGATGCGGTTCGGCACCGACGAGCAGAAGCGCAGGTACCTTCCCGGCATCCTGTCGGGCGACATCGTCTTCGCGATCGGCTACACCGAGCCCGACGCCGGGACCGACCTCGCCTCGCTGCGCACCAGGGCCGTCCTCGACGGCGACCGGTACGTCGTCGACGGCAGCAAGGTCTTCACCAGCGGCGCCAACACCGCCGACCACATCTGGCTCGCGGCGCGCACCGACCCGGACGCGCCGAAGCACAAGGGCATCTCGATCCTGATCGTCCCGACCGACGCCGACGGGTTCTCCTGGAGCCCGATCCCGACGGTCGGCGGGATGGTCGTCACGGCGACGTACTACAACGGCGTCCGGGTGCCCGCGTCGTCGGTCGTCGGGGACGTCGACGGCGGCTGGAGCCTGATCACCACGCAGCTCAACCACGAGCGCATCGGGCTCGCCGCGCTCGGCGGCCGGATGATCCGGCTGTGGGAGGACGTCCGCGACTGGGCGCGCGGGAACGGGGTGATCGACCTGCCCTGGGTGCGGGCCGACCTCGCCCGCACGCACGCACGGCTGGAGGCGATGCGGCTGATGAACTGGAAGATGACGATGGCGGTGGAGGCCGGGACGCTGACCGGCGCGCAGGCCGGCGCCGCCAAGTCCTACGGGACCGAGACGCACATCGACGTCCAGCGGACGCTGACCGGGATCCTCGGCGCCGCCGGCCGGATCCGCCCCGAGTCGCCGGGGGCCGTGCTGCACGGCCAGATCGAGCAGCTGTCGCGGCAGGGCATCGTCAACACCTTCGGCGGCGGCGTCAACGAGGTGCTGCGCGACATGGTCGCCGTCCAGGGACTGGGTCTGCCGAGGTCGAGGCGGTCATGAGCGGGAACGGCGAGGAGTACGAGGCGCGGCTCCGGGCGTGGGCCGGGCGGCCCTGCGGCGCGCGGCGGGCCGGGCAGGACCCGGTGAACGTCCCCATGATCCGGCACTGGGTCGAGGCCATGGAGGACGGCAACCCCGTCTACCTGGACGAGGAGGCCGCCCGGGCCACCGGCCGCGACGGCGTCGTGGCGCCCGCGTCGATGATGCAGGCGTGGACGATGCGCGGGTACGCCGCGTCCGTCCGCGCCGACCCCGCGGGCCCCGACGAGCTGACCGAGCTGCTGGCCGAGGGCGGCTACACCTCCGTCGTCGCCACCGACTCGGAGTTCGAGTTCCACCGTGAGCTGGTGCCGGGCGACCG
The DNA here is from genome assembly GCF_040674655.1 of Actinomadura sp. NPDC049753. Lineage (NCBI taxonomy): Bacteria > Bacillati > Actinomycetota > Actinomycetes > Streptosporangiales > Thermomonosporaceae > Actinomadura > Actinomadura sp. NPDC049753. The sequence goes on from NZ_JBFARL010000008.1 coordinate 26,590, forward strand.
CGTCAGCGTCGAGGAGACCGTCGAGTCGATCTCCCCGGAGAAGAAGACCGCGCTCGGCGCGGGACGCTTCGTCAGCACGGTCAAGACGTACCGGGACGGGGCGGGGGAGGTCGTCGCCACGCAGCGGTGGCGCCTCCTGCGGTTCCGTCCCGCCGAGAAGCCCGCCCCCGAGCCGGCGGAGAAGCCCGCGGAGAAGCCCGCGGAGAAGCCCGCGGAGAAGAAGGCGCTGCGCCCGCGCCCGGCGATCAACCTGGACAACGCGTTCTGGTTCGAGGCGGCGCGCGAGCACCGGCTCGTCATCCAGCGCTGCGCCGACTGCAAGTCGCTGCGGCATCCGCCGGGGCCGTGCTGCCCGCAGTGCGGCTCGTTCGACTGGGACACCGTCGAGGCGTCGGGCGACGGCCACGTCCACAGCTACGTCGTCAACCACCACCCGCGCCACCCCGCGTTCGACTACCCGCTGGTCGTCGCCGTGATCGAGCTGGCCGAGGGGACGCGTCTCATCGCGAACATGACCGGGGTCGCGCCGGAGGACGTCGAGATCGGCATGCCCGTCGTCCTCGACTGGATCGACCCCGACCCCGACCTGTCCCTGCCGGCGTTCCGCCCGGCCGGGCCGCCCCACGTTGTCAAGGAGCGCTGATGGACTTCACGCTTGGCGAAGAGCTGGAGGCGGTCAGGGACCTCGCCCGGCAGATCTTCACCGACCGCGCCACGCAGGCGCGGATCAAGGACGCCGAAGGGTCCGAGCGCGGGTACGACGAGGGCCTGTGGGCCGAGCTCGGCGAGACGGGCCTGCTCGGCGTCGCGCTGCCCGAGTCCGCGGGCGGCGCGGGCCTCGGCGCCGCCGGGCTGGCCGTCCTGCTGGAGGAGCAGGGCCGCACCGTCGCCCCCGTCCCGGTCTGGCCCGCGGTCGTCGCCGCGCTCACGCTCGCCTCGCACGGCGAGGACGTCCCCGCGTCCTTCGCGGACGGGACGTCGCGGCCGACCGTCGCGCTGGAGGAGTTCGCCCCCGCCGACCCCGCGGCGCCGCGCTGCGCCGCCGTCCGCGACGGCGCGAACTGGCTGCTGACCGGGACGAAGGCCGCCGTCCCGACGCCGTTCGGGGCGAGCCACGTCCTCGTCTCGGCCGTCTCGCCGCAGGGGCCCGGCCTGTTCCTGCTGGAGACCTCGGCCGCCGGGGTGTCGTGGGAGCGCGCGGAGACCACCAGCCGCGACGCCGCCGGGCACCTGACCCTCGACGGCGCCCCGGCGCACGCCCTTCCGGACGGCGCCCTCGCCACCGCGCTGCGGCTGGCCCGCGTCTCCCTGGCCGCCGTCCAGGTCGGCGTCGCGGAGGGCGCCCTGCGCATGGCCGCCGACTACCTGTCGGGCCGGGAGCAGTTCGGCCGCCCGCTCGCCACCTTCCAGGCCGCCCAGCACCAGCTCGCCGACTGCTACATCGAGATCGACGCGCTGCGCGTCTGCCTCTGGCACGCCCTGTCGCTGATCGACGCCGGGGAGGACGCCGAGACCGCCGTCCTGGTCGCCAAGTGGTGGTCGGACGAGGGCGGGCTGAACGTCGTCCACCGCGTCCAGCACCTGCACGGCGGCATCGGCGTGGACGTCGACTACCCGGTGCACCGCCACTTCCTGTGGGGCAAGCAGATCTCCGGGACGCTCGGCGGCGCGTCCTGCGACCTGGAGCTCCTGGGGGCGGCCCTGTGAGCGGGGATGCGGTGACCAGGCGGTACGAGGAGGTGGCGGTGGGGGAGGAGCTCCCCGAGCTGAGCATCCCGCTGACCCGCACGATGATCGTCGCGACCGCGCTGGCGAGCCGCGACTACCAGGACGTCCACCACGACCCGTCGCTCGCCGTCGAGCGCGGCTCCCGGGACGTCTTCATGAACATCCTGACGACCAACGGGCTCGTCGACCGGTACGCGACGAGCTGGGCCGGGCCCGCCGCCGTCGTCAAGGCCATCAAGATCAGGCTGGGCGCGCCCAACTACCCGGGCGACACGATGGTGCTGACCGGGACGGTCGCGGCCAAGGACGACTCCGGCCGCCGGGTCGAGATCGCCGTGCGCGGCGTCAACGCGATCGGCCCGCACGTCACCGGCACCGTCGTGGTCGAACTGCCCGCCGTCGAAGCACCCATCGTCGAAGCACCGGCCGTCGAAGCACAGGGGAGCGGCGCATGAGCGTGCTGCCAGGGGCGGCCGCGGTCGCCGGGATCGGCGCCACCGAGTTCTCCAAGGAGTCGGGCCGCAGCGAGCTGCGCCTGGCCTGCGAGGCGGTGCTCGCCGCCATCGTGGACGCGGGGCTCCAGCCGTCCGACGTGGACGGCATGGTGACCTTCACCGCCGACACCAGCTCCGAGATCCACATCGCGCGCAACCTCGGCATCGGCGAGCTGAAGTTCTTCTCCCGCATCGGGCACGGCGGCGGCGCCGCCTGCGGCACCGTCCAGCAGGCGGCGATGGCCGTCGCGACCGGCGTCGCCGACGTCGTCGTGTGCTACCGCGCGTTCAACGAGCGGTCCGGCACCCGCTACGGCCTCGGGCAGGCCGACCGCCCGATGGACGTCAGCGCCGACAGCGCCGCCTACGCGTGGATGAACCCGTTCGGGCTCTCGACCCCCGCCCAGTGGGTCGCGATGTTCGCCCGCCGCTACATGCACGAGTACGGCGCGACCAGCGAGGACTTCGGCCGCGTCGCCGTCGTCGACCGCAGGCACGCCGCCGCGAACCCGGCCGCGTGGTTCTACGGGCGGCCGATCACGCTGGAGGACCACCAGGCGTCCCGGTGGATCGCCGAGCCGCTCCGGCTGCTGGACTGCTGCCAGGAGAGCGACGGCGGCCAGGCCCTCGTCGTCGTCTCCGCCGAGCGCGCCCGCGACCTCCCGCACCGGCCCGCCGTGATCTGGGGCGCGGCGCAGGGGTCCGGCAACGACCAGCACATGATGACCAGCTACTACCGCTCGGAGATCACCGGCATCCCCGAGATGGGCCTGGTGGGACGGCAGCTCTACGGGCAGTCGCGGCTCACCCCGGCCGACGTCCAGGCCGCGATCCTCTACGACCACTTCACGCCGCTCGTCCTCCCGCAGCTGGAGGAGCTGGGCTTCTGCGCGAAGGGCGAGGGCAAGGACTTCGTCGCCGACGGCAACCTGGAGCTCGGCGGCCGGCTCCCGGTCAACACCCACGGCGGCCAGCTCGGCGAGGCCTACATCCACGGGATGAACGGCATCGCCGAGGCCGTCCGGCTCGTGCGCGGCACCTCGGTGAACCAGCCGGGGGACGTCCACAACGTCCTCGTCACCGCCGGCACTGGCGTCCCGACCAGCGGCCTGATCCTCGGAGCGGACCAGTGAACGAGCGGAGCGAACCGGGGGGTGTGGGGGGTCGTCCCCCCACAGGAAGCAGGAACGAGCGGAGCGAACCGGGGGGTGCGGGGGGTCGTCCCCCCACCGGCCGCACCCGGACCCACGAATGGCAGGGGCGGTCGCTCGGCGCCCGGACGGTGACCTACGACGAGACGCGGCCCATCCTCTACGCGCTCGCGGTGGGGGCGGGGGCCTCGGACCTCGACCTGGTGTTCGAGGAGAGGCTCCGCGTCCTGCCCACGTTCGTGCTGACCCTCGCCCAGTGGGCGCCGGACGTCCTGGGCTCGGCGGGCGCGTTCGACGTGCGGACGGCCGTCCACGGGACGCAGCGCCTCCGCGTCCTGAAGCCGCTGCCGCGCTCCGGCTCGGTGGAGATGAGCGCCCGCGTCACCGACGTGTGGGACAAGGGCTCCGCGGCCGTCTTCGACGTGGCGGTCGAGAGCGAGTACTTCGAGGCGACGTGGTCGCTGTTCGCGCCGGGGAGCGGCGGTTTCGGGGGCGAGCGGGGTCCGTCGTCGCGCCGCCGTCCCGAGGCCGGTCCCGACGGCGTGCTGACCGTCGCCACCGCGTCGCGGCAGGCGGCCCTCTACCGGCTGCTCGGCGACCGCCACCACCTGCACATCGATCCGGAGGCGGCGAAGGCGGCCGGGATGCCGCGCCCGATCATGCACGGCCTGTGCACGCTCGCGGCCGTCACCCTCCCGCTCGCCGAGTCCCTCGGCGCCCACCCCGCCGACCTGGCCGAGCTCGAAGGCCGCTTCGCCGCGCCCGTCTTCCCCGGCGACGCGCTCCAGGTGAGCACCTGGCGTGACGGCGACGGCGGAGCGGTCCTGTTCGAGGCGGCCGTGGACGGGACGACGGTCATCTCGGGCGGACGCGCCCGCTTCGGCGCGGCCCGTTAGGCGGCGGCGCCATGGGCGAGCCGTCGAGCGTCGTCGTGACCGGCGGGAACCGGGGGGTGGGGCGCGCGGTCGCCGCGGAGGCCGTCCGGCGGGGTCACCGGGTGACGATCGTGGCACGGCGGCCGGACGCGGGCGCGGTCGCGGCACGGGAGGTCGGCGCGGACCTCCTCGTGGGCGACCTGTCGTCCGTGCGCACGGTCCGCGAGCTGGCCGGGGCGCTCGCCGCGGCCGGCTCCGGGCCGGGCGTGCTCGTGCACAACGCGGCGCTCTGGCCCGACCGGCGCGAGGTCAACGAGGACGGCTTCGAGCAGGCGTTCTTCACCAACCACCTGGCACCGTTCCTGCTGAACCGCCTGCTGGAGGCGCGGCTGCGCCGGGTCGTGCAGGTCAGCGCCGCCCTCTACGTGGCGGGCCGGGTCGACCCCGACCGGACGCCCGAGGGGCGGGACTTCCATCCCGTCCGGACCTACGCCGACACCAAGCTCGCGAACCTGCTGATGGTCCCGCTGTTCGCCGAGCGGTGGAAGGACACCGGCGTGACGATCGACGCGGTGCATCCGGGCGTGCTGCGCACGGACCTCACCACGCGGGGCGGGCCCCTCGGCCTGCTCATGAGGGCCGTCAAACCGACCTTGAAGCCGGTGGGGAGGGCCGCTCCGCCCGTCGTTGACCTGGTGGACTCGACCGGCACCGGACGGTACTTCCACGTCGCCAGGGAGAAGCCGCTCAAGGCCAGGGCCCGCGACGGCGCGCTCGCCCGCCGCCTCTGGGACGACGCCGAAAGCGTCCTCGCGACCATGTAGCTCCGGGCGCCTTGCCTCGCGCCCGGACCGGGCTTTGCCCGGCGCTGGGCCCGGAGTTCAAGAACTCTTCATCCGCCGTCACGGGACCGGCATCGCCTGTTTCGTCGCAGCTCAGAGGCCTTCGGCCGGCGATAGACGTCAGCTTCCGACCAACGGCGGCAGCGCGCATGAGCAAAGCGTGACATTTATTCGTATTTGTCGAAAATGTCACCGTCGCAGTGCCGTCGTTCCCGCTCCCCCTCGGGGTTCCAGCCCCGGCCCGGGGACGACTGCGGAAAGGCATCCCGATGCGACGACTCCTCACGTTCGCGCTCCCCGCCGCCCTGAGCGCGGCCCTGCTCGGCGCGGCGGCCGCGCCCGCGTCCGCGACCCCGCCCAACATCCCGTCCGCCGCCACGGCCGCGAGCCGCCTGGCGACCCTGACCGTGGCCGCCGAGTCGCACGGGAGCACCTACGACCGCGACCTGTTCCCGCACTGGATCACCATCTCCGGGACGTGCAACACCCGCGAGACCGTGCTGAAGCGGGACGGCACGAACGTCACCACGGACTCCGCGTGCGCCGCGACGTCCGGCAAGTGGTACTCGCCCTACGACGGCGCCACCTGGACGCAGGCGTCCGACCTGGACATCGACCACATGGTGCCGCTCGCCGAGGCGTGGGCGTCCGGCGCCTGGTCCTGGACGACCTCCCGCCGCCAGTCGTTCGCCAACGACCTCGGCGGCCCCCAGTTGTGGGCGGTCACCGACAACGTCAACCAGGCGAAGAGCGACAAGGACCCGGCCGAGTGGCAGCCCTCGGTCACCTCCTTCCGCTGCACCTACGCCCGTGCCTGGATCCAGGTGAAGTGGTACTGGGGCCTGACGGTGGACGGCTCGGAGAAGAGCGCCCTCACCACGATGCTCGGCACCTGCTGACCCGTCCCGGCCCGCCGCCCGGCGGCAGGGGCGGCGGGCCTCCCGGACCGGAACTTCTAGAATGTATGGCCATGTCCTTGTCGCACCTTCCCGACTCGGCACATCCGCGGGTCGCCGTCGATCCCGAGCTCTCCGGCGGGGAGCAGCGGGCGCTCCGTGAGAACCAGGACGTCCTGCCGCCGGGGACGAGCCCGCCGCCCGGCCGGTTGCACGGGCTGGTCGGCGGCGGTGCCGCCCGCCTCGCCCGCAGGCTGCACGGCCGCTACATCGTGGCCGCCGACCCCGACCCCGACGCCAAGATCCTGCTCTGCAGGGCGCAGGAGGCGATCGGCGCGGTCCTGGGATCGGAGGTGAACAAGGCCGGGCTGCTCGACGGCATGGACAACGCGCTCACCCTCCCCGCCGAGGAATGGGAGATCGCCCAGACGCTCGTGGCCCACTCGCGGATGCGGGAGGAGCAGCGAGCCCTCCGCGAGTCCGATCTGACTCCGCTCCAGAAGTCCCGGTTCGCTCCGCAGCGGGACGCCCTGCGGCGCTCCGTGGCGGCCCTGACCGGACGGATCGAGGCGCTGGAGGAGTACGCCGCGCGCACGGCGGCGGCCGACGCCGTCTACCGGAGGCGGCGGCGCGGGACCCTCCCGCCGCCCGACCGGGCCGCCGAGATGGCCGAGCTGCAGGGGCGGAACGAGGCGTACGAGGAGCTTCTGGCCCGCACCGCCGCGCACGAACTCGCGACCGAGCGGATCGGGGAACTGGCCGAGGACGCGGCGGAGATCGAGGCCGCGCTGCGCCGGGCCGCCGACGCGGGCACCCGCCTCGGCCCCGTGCCCGGCGCCTGACGCCCGGATCCGGGGGAGATGTCCATGGCATTCGCGGAACCCCCGGGAACGCCCCGACGTCAGCTCGCCCGGTGGCGGAGCAGGGCGGTGGCGATGGCGACCTGGGCGGGGTCCAGGGCGGTCTCACCGTCCTCGACGTCCCACAGCGCGTTCTGCAGTACGCGGCCGAGCGTCCAGCCGGTGGCCCGCTTCCGGTCCAGGCCGAGGGCCTCGGTGAGCAGGTCGAAGCGGCGCAGGACCGTCCGGGTGACGTCGCCGCTCGCCACCACCTCCTCCCAGCGGTTGTCCAGCGCCGGCAGCAGGTCGAATCCGGGGTCGCCGGCCAGGGGCTTGGGATCGATGGCCAGCCAGGGTTCCCGCTCGGCGGCGAGGACGTTGTCGTAGTGCAGGTCCCAGTGGAGCAGGCGGTCGCCCGGTTCGCCGACCAGTTCGGCCACGGCCGAAGCGCACGTCCGCACCAGCCGCCGGTCGGCCGGGTCGCCCAGCGCGGGCACGGCGCCGGGAACCTGGTCGAGCATGGCGGCGGCGATGTCGGCCAGACGGCGCAGGCCCTCGGGCGCCGGCACCGCCACCAGGCGCACCAGCAACTCGGCCAGGACGCCCACGGCGGTGTCGTCGTCGGCCGCCGACGACAGCGGCCGGGTCGCGTCCAGGCGTTCGAGCAGCATCGTGCCGGTGTCCGCGTCGTGGTCGAGCAGGCGCACCGCGCCGTCGCCGTCCCATACGCGCAGGCCGACCGGTTCGGTGGCATGCTCGTCGGTGACCGGCTGGAGCTTGAGCGCGGCGGGCGTGCCGTCCGCGCGGGTCACCGGCAGCACGAGCGAGGCCATGCCGTGACGTCCCGGACCGTCCAGGCGCAGCGCCCAGCGGTCCAGGAAGCCGGCGGCCAGGTCGGGCAGCGCGGCGATCCAGGCGCGGCCGGACGCGCCGAAGTGCTTGCCGTGCGAGGCGGCCAGCGCCTCGGGAACGTCGATGCGGATCGACGTGCTCATGGTCGACGTCTCCTTCGTGGGCTCCGGTTCTGGTCGCGTGTCACGAAGGAGACGTCGGCGGTGCCCGGCTTCCGGGCAGGGGTCAACGCATGCCGTGAAGGCTATCGCCCTCTCAGGACGGCGCCTCCTCGGCGCCGCGCCACATCCGCAGGTAGACCTCCGCGCCGCGCGCCATGTCCTCGGTGATCTCCGGCCCGCCGACCGCGCGGATGTCGGCGATCCAGTCCGGGACGAGGCCGTAGTTGGCGACGCCGTCGGTGTTGAGGTCCCAGGTGCGCAGCCCGGCGCGGAGGCGGTCGAGCTTCACCGCCGGGTCGATCGGCGAGGTGAAGGGGTAGCGCAGCGGGCCCGCGTCCCCGCCCGTGCGGGGCTCCGGCAGTGCGCCCATGCCGTTGGCGTCGAGCCCGTACCCGTAGCCGAACGGGCGGGCGGGATCGCGCTGGGCCTTGTTGCGCCGCCACTCGGCGGTGAACCGGTCGGCCGCGCTGCCGTACCCGGCCACCATGCCGCCGAGCCGGTAGACGCGGGGCAGGTACGTCGCGTCCATCCAGCTGTGGGACGAGATGACGCCGGGGTACCGCGCGGCCTCGAGGATGCCGAGGGTCCGGTCGGCGGCCCTCGCGCTCATGTGGTCGACCTCGACGATCATGTGCCGCTTCATCATCCCCTGGACCATGTACGCGCCGAGGCCGCTGAGCCCCCGGACGTTGCAGTGCGGGCCGCTCGGATAGACCGGGAGCGTGATCCCCGCCATCCCGAGCAGCTTCAGGATCGGCTGGAGGGCGTCGCCGACCTCGCCCGCCGGGGCGATCGTGTTGTCGTGGGCGGGGCCGGTGCACGTCTCGGCCTGCCAGAACCGCCCGGTGCCGACGAAGTTGGCGAGGTTGACGAACGCGCCCGCCACCCCGCCGTCGAACCGCACGCCGCACAGAGCGTTGTCGTACTTGTGGCACACGAACATCGAGGCCACGCCGAGGCTCCGCGCCTCGTCCAGGCCGCGGTCGATGTCGGCGCGCGTGCAGGCCGGGGCGCCGTTGACGAGCCGGCAGCCGAACGGCTCGGAGGTCTCGATGCCGAGGACGACGGCGAGCTTGCCGTCCTCGATGACCCGGCGGGCGTCCGCCGAGTCGCGCACGATCCGGAACCAGCCCTTGCCGGGGCCGCCGCTGCGCTCGTCGATGAAGGCCTGCATCTCCCGCATCCGCTGCGCCTGGAGCCGGATGCCGGCCATCTCGTCGCAGGGGTTGCGCTTGAGCGGATAGATCTCGCAGAGCTGCCGGTTGTCCACCAGATGGTTGACGAGGACGCGCTGCCCGGCCCGCCAGGACCGCTCCAGCCACTCGTAGTACACCTGCTGGTGGGTGCGGGAGTCGTAGGCGGGCCAGTCCTTGAACGTCGGCCAGCCGGTCGGGTCGTGGGTCCCGAACGGGGTGCCGTACCTGTTGAAGTTCTCCCACCAGGCGAGCACGCCGTTGCCGGCGTGGTCGGGGCAGTCGCGCAGCGCCTCCTGGATGCCGCGCGGGTCGAACGGCTTGCCGCACATGAGCGCGCCGCCGAACGCCTCGTACGCCATCAGATGGCTGTGGGCGTCGATGTAGCCGCGCACCTCGCGCGGCTCGCCCTCCGCGTGCGCGCGGGGGACGGGGAGGAGGACGAGCAGGAGAACGAGGAGGATCGGAACGCGGGTGGCACGGCGGACGGGCATGGGGGCACCTCGGCCGGGGGAGACGTCCAGTGGCTCTCCGCCGAGTGAAACACCGATCCGGCAAAATGTGAATAGTCCTCACGTCGTGGCCGGTCAGCCCGGGTGCGTCGGGAGGGTCAGGAGGACTCCGCCGCGAGCCGGTTGCTGAACCGGGCGAGCAGGGCGCTCTGGGACGTCTCCGGGAACAACCGGCCCACCAGCGGCGGGATGCGCCAGCGGACGAGGTCCTCCGGCAGGCCGGCGGCGAGCCGTCCGAGCAGGTCGCGGCGGGCGATGGCCTTTGTCTCGAAGCCGTAGCGGGACGTGGCGTGCGCGATGTCCTGCCCGGTGCGCAGCCGCCCGGACGACGTGAGGGCGTCGATCCGGTCGATGCGGTCGCTGGCCGGTGGGCGCGACTTCCGAAGAGCTCCGGTGCCGTCCGCCTCGGCGACGCTTGACGGCAGACCCTGTTGCGGATCTTGGCTTGCGAAAGAGAAGAATCCCGGTGGGAGCGGCGCACGGCCACCCCCACCGGGACTCGTTGATCAGGCTTCCGCTAGGGCGGAGTCCTCATGTGGCGCTGATGCTCACAGCACCGCCGGCGGCCGCGGCGCACCCGGGCCGCCCGGGGTCTGCGGCGGCTTCGGGAGCGGAGGCGGGTACGGGGTGGCGCAGAGCATGGCGTAGTGCATGGCTCGATCCTTTCGGTTAGGCGACCATCGGTCGCGGCCCGTAAAGCTCGTCCGCGGCTCGCGATCTTGTGCAACCCGGACCAGGGCGCGGACGGCGAGACGGGCCGGGCCTACACCCTTGTCTGTTGGGACGAGACGGATGTACCGGTCAATGGGACGCCGACGGTCGGGCGGGGGTGCGACCGGGATGATGGTGGCTCATGAGCGAGCTGACGGTTCCGGGGTTGGTGGCGCGGGCGGCGAGGGAGTTTCCGGACGCGGAGGCGGTCGTGGACGGGGACGTCCGGGTCACCTACGCCGAGCTGCGCGAGCAGGTCCGCCAGGCGACGGGCGCGTTCGTCGGCGCGGGAATCGAGCCGGGGGACCGCATCTCCATCTGGGCGCCGAACGGCCTGCGCTGGATCGTCACCGTGCTCGGCGCCCTCGGCGCCGGCGCGACGCTCGTCCCGCTCAACACCCGCTACAAGGGCGACGAGGCCCGGTGGCCGCTCTCCAAGGCCGGAGCGAAGATCCTGTTCGTGGAGGACGGGTTCCTCGGCATCGACTACCCCGGCATGCTCGGCGTGGACGGATCCGGCGCCCCCGGGCTGCCCGCGCTGCGGACGGTCGTCACGTTCAACGGCGCCGCGCGCCCGGGAGTGATCTCCTGGGACGACTTCACCGCCGAGGCCGCGCCTCCGGACGAGGCGGACGCGCGGGCCGCGGCCGTCGCGCCGGACGACGTCGCCGACATCCTGTTCACCTCCGGAACCACCGGCAGGCCCAAGGGCGCCGTGGTCACGCACGAGCAGAACGTCCGCACCTACCGGGCGTGGGCGGGCCGCACCGGCGTCCGGGCCGGCGACCGCTACCTCATCGTGAACCCGATGTTCCACACGTTCGGCTACAAGGCCGGCGTGCTGGCGTGCGTGATGCAGGGCGCCACGATGGTGCTGCAGCGCACGTTCGACGTCCCGGAGACGCTGCGGCTCATCGAGCGGGAGCGGATCACCGTCCTGCCGGGGCCGCCCACCATCTACACCGCGCTCCTGGACGCGCCCGGCCGGGACGAGCGGGACCTGTCGTCCCTGCGGCTGGCGGTGACGGGCGCGGGGGACGTGCCCGTCGCGCTGGTGCGGCGCATCAAGGACGAGCTGTTCCCCGAGGTCGTGACCGCGTACGGGCTGACCGAGTCGTCCGGCACGGTCTCGGCCTGCTCGGTGGACGACGACGACGAGACCATCGCCACCACGTCCGGCAGGCCCATCGCCGACGTCGAGGTCGCGATCGTCGACGGCCAGGGCGAGCGGGTCCCGCCCGGGACCGACGGCGCGATCCTCGTGCGCGGCTACAACGTCATGAAGGGCTACCTGGACGACCCGGAGGCGACCGCCGAGACGGTCCGCGGCGGCTGGCTCGACACCGGCGACCGCGGGCGCGTCGACGAGCGCGGCAACATCACCATCACCGGCCGCACCAAGGAGATGTTCGTCGTCGGCGGGTTCAACGTGTACCCGGCCGAGGTCGAGAACGTCCTCGCCCGCCACGACGCCGTCGCCGAGTCGGGCGTCGTCGGCGTCCCCGACGAGCGCATGGGCGAGGTGGGGCGCGCCTACGTCCGGCTCCGCCCCGGAAGGACGGCCACGCGGGACGAGCTGGTCGCGCACTGCCGGGAGCGCCTCGCGAACTTCAAGGTCCCCCGGGAGGTCGTCTTCGTGGACGACCTCCCGAAGACCGCGTCCGGCAAGATCTGGCGCGTGAAGCTCAAGGAGCGCCTCTAGAGGGCGGCGACGACCCGCGCCCTGTGCTCGGCCACGGTGCCCCACGCCGAGTACAGGGCCCGCGCCTTGCGGATCCACAGCGACGGGTCGTACTCGTCGGTGTAGCCGATCGCGCCGTGCACCTGGAGCGCGGTCTTGGCCATCCCGTAGGACGCCTCCGACGCGGCGACCTTCGCGGCGGACACGTCCCGCGCGAAGTCCGGCGTCCCGTACGCCAGCGCCGCCCCGAACACCAGCGGGCGGGCGAACTCCAGCTCGACCATCGCGCTCGCCAGATGGTGCTTGATCGCCTGGTACTCGCCGATCGGGCGGCCGAACTGCTGCCGCGTCCTGGCGTACTCGACCGACACCTCCAGCAGCGCCCGCCCGAGCCCGACCTGCTGCGCCGCGCACAGCAGCACGCCGAGGTCGGTGAACCCCGCGCCCCCGGGGACGCGGAACAGCCGCCGCGCCGGGTCCAGCGACGCGACGGCCTCCCCGGCCGCCTCCCGCTCGACGCCGTCCGCGGTGAGCACCAGGTCGGCGACGTCGGCGTCCAGCGCGTGCGGGACGGCGAGCGTCACGACCGCCTCGCCCTCGGCGATGCGGGGCAGCCACGGCGACCCGTCCAGCAGCTCGGCGGCGGCGAGCGTCTCCACGTAGGGGCCGGGCGCGGCGGCCCGCCCCAGCTCCTCCGCGGCGACGGCCAGCTCGACGGGCAGCGGCCCGGCGCCGCCCGCCTCCTCCGGGACGGCCACCGCGAACGCCCCGGCCTCGGCGACCGCCGACCACAGCGCGCGCCCCGGCCCGGTGTCCCCGGCCGCCCAGGCGCGGGCGGCGTCGGCGGTGCCGGCCGCGCCCAGCAGCTTGCGCAGCGTCTCGCCGAACATGCGCTGCTCGGCGGAGAGAACGAACTTCACCGGGACCCCCTCGGCAGGCCGAGCAGCCGCTCGGCGATCACGTTGCGCTGGATCTCGTTCGTGCCCGCGTAGATGGGGCCGGCCAGCGAGAACACGTAGTTCTCCAGCCACTCCGACTCCAGCTCGCCGTCCGGGCCGAGCAGGTCGAGCGCGGTCTCGTGCAGCGCCACGTCCAGCTCCGACCAGAACACCTTGTTCAGGCTCGACTCCGCGCCGACGTCGTCGTCCCGCGAGACCGTCTCGAACCCCTTGAGCCGGTAGGCCCGCGCCCTGATCCACGCGTCCGCGACCCGGTCCCGCAGCGCGTCGCCGGAGGCGTCCGCGCGCTCCTTCCACAGCTCGACGAGCCGCTCGGCCGCCGCGGTGAACCGGCCGGGGCTGCGCAGCGTGAGGCCGCGCTCGTTGCCGGCGGTGGCCATCGCGACCCGCCAGCCGTCCCCGGGCGCGCCGATGACGTCCTCGTCGGGGACGAAGACCTTGTCGAGGAACAGCTCGGCGAACGCGGGCTTGCCGTCCAGCCGCCCGATCGGGCGGACCGTCACGCCCTCCGCGTCCAGCGGGAACATCAGGTAGGTGAGCCCCTTGTGGCGGGACGAGTCCGGGTCCGACCGGAACAGCCCGAAACCCCGGTCCGCGAACGCCGCCCGGGAGCTCCACGTCTTCTGCCCGTCCAGCAGCCAGCCGCCGTCGGCGCGGGTCGCCGTCGCCCGCAGGGCCGCCAGGTCGCTGCCCGCGCCCGGCTCCGACCACGCCTGCGCCCAGATCACCTCGCCCGCCGCCATCGGCGGCAGGATCCGCGCGAGCTGCTCGGGCGTCCCGTGCTTGAGCAGCGTCGGCGCCAGCAGGTTGATGCCGTTCTGGCTGACCCGTCCCGGCGCGCCCGCCGCGTAGTACTCCTCCTCGAAGACCAGCCACTGCAGCACCGACGCGCCGCGCCCGCCGTACTCCTCCGGCCACGACACCACGCCCAGCCGCGCCGCCCCGAGCGTCCGCTCCCACTCGCGGTGCGCGGCGAAGCCCTCCCCGGTCTCCAGCGACGGGAGGGGCCGCGCCGGGACGTGCTCGCGCAGCCACGCCCGCACCTCGCCGCGGAACTCCTCGTCCGCCGCCCCGAACTCAAGATCCATGCGACCCTCTTTCTAACAACTGTTTGGTAGGGTATCCGCCCCTCGCCGCCCCCGCCGCCCCCTCCCGCCCAGTGAGATCCCCGGCGGCCGGGAAACCCCTCCAGAAGCCGCCGCCCGGCGGTGAGCGGAAGCCGTTCGGCGCGTCGGTGCCGCCGCTCTCCGCATCTGCCGGGGATGTCCTGTCGTGGGGCTCGTGGGCCGCCTTACGTTCTGGCCGTCCGGCAGGAGACCCACGCGGTGAGGACGGTCAGACATGGAGTCCAGAAGATGGCTTTTCGTGGTCGCCTCGGCGGCGTCGGCGGGAGCGGCGGCCGCGGCGTTCGCGGCCTCGGCGCCCGCCCGGGCGCAGGACGGGCCGCGCGCCGGAGAGGCCCCGGCCTGCGCGGAGGGGACGACCGTGCAGACAGACAAGGGCCCGGTGTGCGGGACGGCGGGGAACGGCGTCCGATCCTGGCTCGGCGTCCCCTACGCGGCGCCCCCCCGTGGGGAACCTGCGGTGGGCGCCGACGGCGCCGCCCGCGGGTTGGACGTCCACCCTTGAGGCGACCCGGCGCGGCGGCGCGTGCCCGCAGCCGCCCGGCCTCGGACCCGGCTCGACCAGCGAGGACTGCCTCAAGCTGGACATCACCGCCCCCGAGAAGACCGGCGGCGGACCGCTGCCGGTGATGGTGGAGCTGCACGGCGGCGGTTTCCGGCTCGGGTCGCCGTCCGACGGCACGCACCTCGTCAAGGAGGGCGGCGTCGTCAACGTCGGCGTGCACTACCGGCTCGGGATCTTCGGGTTCATGGCGCACGAGGGGTTCGGCGCCCACGCGGGCAACTACGCGCTGCGGGACCAGCAGGCCGCGCTGCGGCGGGTCCGGCGCAACATCGCGCGCTTCGGCGGCGACCCCCGCAACGTGACGATCTACGGCGCGTCCGCCGGAGGGTCGAGCGTCTGCGCCAACACCGCCTCCCCGGCCGCGAAGGGCCTGTTCCAGAAGGGCATCGCGCAGAGCGGCGAGTACAACTCGCTGCTCGGCGCGGACGTGCAGTGGCAGCCGCAGGACTGCAAGGCCGAGCTGCCGAGCGAGCAGGAGGCCCGGAAGGCCGGTGAGCGGTTCGCAGCCGCGCTCGGCTGCGAGGACGCCGCCTGCCTGCGCGCCCTGCCCGTCGACACGCTGCTCTCGCAGGCCGGCGACGGCATCGGCCCGGACGTCGGGACGCAGGGCCCGGTCGTGGACGGCGAGATCCTGCCGATGTCGCCCGGCCGGGCGTTCGCCGAGGGGAAGGTCAACAAGGTCACGCTGATGCACGGCGTCGACCGGGACGAGGTCCAGCTCCCGTCCGCCGACACCCCCGAGAAGTACCGGGAGTACGTCCGGCAGCAGTACGGGCCGCTCGCGAACCGCGTCCTCACGCTGTACCCGCTGGAGCGCTTCCCGGTGCCGTCCACGTTCATCGCGTACCGGACGATCGTCGCCGACTCCAACTCCGTGTGCCCCGCGCTCCTCAACGACGAACGGCTGGCCAGGCACATCCCGGTCTTCGCGTACCAGACCGACAACGCCGACGCCCCGCCCATGTTCTTCCTGGACCCGACGAAGCCGAACGGCTCCTACCACGTGAGCGAGAGCCCGTTCCTGTCGCCGTTCCCCGGCGGCGCCGAGCCGACCGCGAACCAGAAGGCGTTCGGCGCGCAGCTCACCGCCCAGTGGGCGGGGTTCGCCCGCACCGGGAACCCCACCGTGGACGGGACGCCCTACGGGCCGCGCTTCACGCGCCGGGACCCGGCCGTCCTGTCGCTCGTCCCGGCCGGGGACAGCCAGGTCACCCACGAGATCGCGGAGCAGCACCACTGCGGCTTCTGGAACCGGCACGCCCCCTTCCGGAAGATCCGCGCTGCCGGCTGACCGCCTTTGACGCCCGGTGCCACGACCTGTGCCGGACGTGACAGATGCCCCACCCCGCCCTTGATCATCGTTCGGCCCCGCGGTTTCCATGTGCGCATGCACGCCACAGTGGTCGTCCTCGTGGTCGACGCCGGCGGACGGCGGGAGGCCGCCGACGAGGTGATCCCGGTCGGGGTGGGGCGCGCGGTCCGGTTCGTCCGGCGGTCGGACGTCCGGTACGCCGAGGCCCACGGCGACTACGCCCGCCTCTACACGGGCACGGGCAGCCACCTCGTCCGGGTCTCGCTGGCCGCGCTGGAGGAGGCGTGGCGGGACGCCGGATTCGTCCGCATCCACCGGTCGCATCTGGTCGCCCTCGCCCACGTCGAGGAGATGGTCGTCGAGTCGGGGCGGTGCACGCTCCGGCTCGGCGACGCGCGGCTGACCGTCAGCCGCTGCAACGCCGGCGCCCTCCGCGACCGGCTCGTCCGGGGCGCCCTCCCCGGAACCAGAACCCCGTGAAGGAGATCCCATGCGTCACAGCAGACGGGCGGCGGCCCTCACCGCTGGAGCTTCGACACCATCGCCGACTTCCCGACCGTCGACGGCGGCACCGCCCGCGGCGGCTCCCTGGCCGGCGGAGGCGGCGCCGTGGTCTCGCACGGCATGGTCTACGTCCTGACCGGCGACATGTTCACGCCCTACCCCAACGACAGGGGCTACGCCCTCCTGGCCTTCAGCCGCTGACGCGGGCGACGCCGCAGAAGGCGTCCACCTCCGGCGGCTCGTCGAACGGGGACGGCTCGGGACGCCACCGCGACACCGGCACGACCCCCGGCTCCAGCAGCTCCAGGCCGTCGAAGAACCCGGTGATGCGCTCGGGGGAGCGAAGGTTGTAGGCGATGCCGCCCGCCTCGACGTACCGGGCGATCGCACGCGCGCGGGCGGTGTCGTCGGCACCGTCCGCCCCCGGCGCCCCGAAGACGTCGCTGCCGTCGTTGATGACGACATGGCTGCCCGGCGCGAGGGAGGCCACCAGCCGGGCGAGAACGCCCTCCGGGTCCTCCTCGTCGGTCAGGTGACCGAGGATCCCGAGGAGCAGCAGCGCCACCGGCCGGTCGAAGTCGAGCGTCTCGGCGGCCTTGGCCAGGATCACGTCCGGCTCGCGGACGTCGGCGTCGATGTAGGACGTGACGCCCTCGGGCGCGGAGGTCAGCAGCGCGCGGGCATGCGTGAGGACGAGCGGATCGTTGTCCACGTACACGACTCGCGCGTCGGGCGCGATCCGCTGCGCGACCTCATGCGTGTTGTCGACGGTGGGCAGGCCGGTGCCGATGTCGAGGAACTGCCGAATCCCGACCTCGCCCGCCAGATAGCGCACGGCACGCCCGAGAAAGGCCCGAGAATGCCGGGCGATGTCCACCTGACCAGGAAAGATCGCGAGAAACTCGTCCCCGACCTCCTGGTCGATGGGGTAGTTGTCCTTCCCGCCCAGCCAGTGGTTCCAGATCCGCGCCGAATGCGGAACCGACGAGTCGATCCGCGGATGCTCGGTCATCGAAACCCTCCAGAGGGCGGGGAGATCGTCGCGGCCGCCCATGATCCTATTGCGCCGCTCTTCGGCGCTTGACACGGCGGGACGAGGCCGCAGAGTACCAGGCCGGCGCGGCAGTTCCCGGGCGGGGGCGCCGGGCTTGGATAATGAGGAGTGGGCCGGCGGCTGACGAGGGGTGCGTATGGTCAGTGAGAACACTGCCAGGTTGGCGGTACTGATCGATGCCGACAACGCGCAGCCTGCGATCGTCGAGGCCCTGCTGGCCGAGGTCGCGAAGTACGGAACGGCCCACGTCAAGCGCGCCTACGGCGACTGGACCGGCACCAGCCTGCGGGGCTGGAAGGAGCAGCTGCTCGACCAGTCGATCCAGCCGATCCAGCAGTTCGCCTACACCAAGGGCAAGAACGCGACCGACGCCGCGATGGTCATCGACGCGATGGACCTGCTGTACTCCGACCGCTTCGACGGGTTCTGCCTCGTCTCCAGCGACAGCGACTTCACCCGCCTGGCCGCGCGCATCCGCGAGTCGGGCCTGACCGTGTACGGCTTCGGCGAGCGCAAGACGCCCAAGCCCTTCGTGGCGGCGTGCGACAAGTTCATCTACATCGAGAACCTGCTGTACGACCAGGACGCGACCACCCCGGCCGCCGCGACGCTCAAGCCGGCGCCCCCGACGCCGGCCGCCAAGCTGAAGAAGGACGCCGCCCTCGTCAACCTCCTCCGCAACGCCGTGGAAGCGGCGTCCGACGAGGACGGGTGGGCCGCCCTGGCGTCCGTCGGCCACATCATCACCAAGCAGCGCCCCGAGTTCGACTCCCGCAACTACGGCTACGCCAAGCTCAACGAGCTGATCGCCGCGACGACGCTGTTCGTCCTGGACCGCCGCAGCCCCGGCGACGGCAAGGCGAACATCATCTACGTCCGCGACAAGCGCCACCAGGACAAGAAGCCGGGCTCCTGACGGACCCGTCAGCGGCGTGCGCTCTTCGTGAAGACGCCGATGCCGTTGGCGACCGCGCGTTCTGATCCCTCCGAAGGGGTGTTGCGGACGGTCACCGCGGGCTCGCCGGGGGACCGTGCGACGAGGGCCGAGGAGCCGCCGCCGTCGAGGTTCACGGCGTCGTCGGCGCCGGCCTTGTCGAGCAGGGACGCCAGTTCGGCGACGGTCAGGCCGCCGCTGCGCTCGGACCTGCCGTCCACCACCACGAGGTAGAAGTGCCGGCCGTCGCGGCTCACCCCGGCGGCCGTGCGCGGCGCCGGGCCGGTGGCGCTCAGGCCGTCCAGCGGCCTGCCGTTCCGCAGGATCGGGAACCCGCCGACGGCGAACCGGAAGCGGACCGGCCCGGTGAAGCGGTAGGAGACCCGCACCCGGTCGCCGGGCTTGAGGCGGCGCAGCGCGTCGGCGCCCTTCTCCCGGCCGACGAGCACGGTCGTGCCGGACGGGATCGCGCCGCCGTCCACCGTGCCGGAGACCCCCGTCACCACGCCCCGCCGCACGGTCACCTCGGCGGTGTCCGTGCTGCACGGGTCGTTGCGCACCTTGTCCGTCCCGCACACCGCGCGCTGCCGCGACATATCCCCCCATTCGGGGCCGAACGCCCCGACGCCGCCGACCGGGAGCGCGTACTGGTTGAGGCCGCGCAGGGCGATGGACGTCTTGCCGGAGCGGACCGTCCCGGCCAGGCGAAGGCGCGCCACATGCCCGCGCCGGTCGACGCCGACGCCGACGACGTCCTCGGTGGACGTGCCGGGCGGCAGCGAGGGGCCGAAGCGCTGCCCGTCGGGCACGGCCCCCTTGAGCGGACGGCCGCCGTCCACCTCGGGCCCGGACGACGACCCCGTGGGCGTCACCCCGGCATGGGTCTCGCTGATGTTGAAGAAGTCGCCGTTCACCCCGGCCACGGCGTGCTGCGCGTCCGCCATCGCCGACACCGTGCGCCGCGCGGCGACCACGGGCGGCCGCAGCAGCCCGACCCCTGCCTGCCGCAGGTCGACGTCCACCAGATTCCCGGCGACCGCTCCGCCGGCCCCGGACGTCTCGAACACCCGGAACGTCGCCCCGGACGCGAGCCTCTCCGAGGAGGTGAACCGTACGTCCCCGATATCGGCCGAGACGCGGGCCCGCGCCCCGGCCGCCTCGGCGCGCTCACCCGATCCGGCACCGTCGCCAGGCGGCGCGTCCGCCCGTGCCGGAACCCACCCGATCCCGACCGCCACGACCGCCGCCGCTCCCGCGGCCGCCCACCTACCAGCCATCCGCCCACCTCTCCACCTGGCTCCTCTGCTTTCGATCATGACGCGCGCCGGGTGAAAGGCAAAGGATGCGGAGGTTGACACCCGAGGAAGATCACGCGACGCGCACCGGGGCGGTCAGCCGAAGGTGGGGAGGCCGTAGCGGTCCTGGTCGGAGGGGCGGGGGGCCTCAGGGCCGTCGCGGCCCAGGCGGAGCATGCGGCAGACGCGGACGGTGCGGAACTCGCGGCCGCGGACGTTGTACACGTGGCCCGGCGCCGCGCGGATGCCGTCGGCGATCGCGGTCCACTCGGCGAGCTCGGCGTCGGACGGGGAGCCGCCCTGGAACTCGCGGAGCCTCGGCATCAGGTCGGTGAAGTGGCGCGCCAGCCGGTCGCGGGCCTCCTCCGGGTCGTCGCCGCCGGTGAGCGGGGCCCAGGCCCCGCCGTCGACCTCCACCGCGATGAAGGTGGGCGGGAGCAGCAGGACCCCGGGGTGCGTGCGGATCGCGTGCCGCGCTTCCGTGCGGACCATCTCCGGAACGGTGCCGGGCACCGGGAGCCGCCCGACGAGGTTCAGCCGGAGTTGCGCCTCCCACTGGCCGCACGGCGCGGGCGGGTCGAGCAGGTGGTCGCGCAGCAGGGCGTCGGCGGACAGGTCGGCGTCGGTGGACCGGGGCGGCTCCATCACGCGGTCGCCGAGCAGGATGAACTTCTCCACCCGGATGACGCGGTAGCGGCGGTCGCCGATCTCCCACTCGTCCTTGGCGAGCTGCTCGCCCTCCTCGGGGTCGAGCCGCGCGGCCGCCGCGAGCATCGCGCGGGCGGTCGGGGGATCGGTCTCCCGCGCGGCGGTGGCGCGGAGGTCGATCGCGAGGTTGTAGCGGGCGCCGGCGGGACCGTCCGCGCCCAGCGACCCGATCCGCCATTCTTTCCCGAATTGCACCGCGTGGCCGAATTCGGGGGATCCTGCGGGAAAGAGCTTCGGGTACCGCTGAATCCTCTCACCGAGTTCCCGGTCCCGGACGTCCGCGACCGGATCCAGCCGGGCCACCACGTTGATGTGGTCGTACCCGGGCATCAGCGGGAAGGTCATGCCCGCATCCTGGCCGGATGCGGCAACGCCCGCACGGCTTTTCCCGTATTCGAACGCCGGAAAGATTAGAGATTGAGGTATTTGCGGTAGTTATTTGAGCGCCCTAGGGGATGAGGATGATTACGGCTTTCGCATCGTCCGGAGGGGGCGAG
The DNA here is from genome assembly GCF_040674655.1 of Actinomadura sp. NPDC049753. Lineage (NCBI taxonomy): Bacteria > Bacillati > Actinomycetota > Actinomycetes > Streptosporangiales > Thermomonosporaceae > Actinomadura > Actinomadura sp. NPDC049753. The sequence goes on from NZ_JBFARL010000008.1 coordinate 47,477, forward strand.
GGCGCCCGTCCGCGGGCCGTCCGGCACGGCGGCACGGGAGCCGACGCCGTGCCGGACGGCGGTCTCTCGGAGCGGGCGTCAGGGGCTGCCGCAGGTGACGGACGGGGCCGCCTGGTTCCCGCCCGGGGCGTTGACGGTGAACCCGAAGGAGGCGGACGCGCCCGGGGCCAGGTTGGCGTTCCAGCTCACCGGCCTCACCGTGACGACGTTGCCGCTCGTGCTCGGGGTCCCGTTCCACAGGCCGCTGATCTGCTGGCCCGAGCCCATCGTCAGGACGACCGTCCACGAGCTGACCGCACTGGCGCCCGCCGTGATGGTCACCTGGCCGTTGAAGCCCGTGTCCCACTGCGCGGTGCGGGTGTAGGCGCAGGTGACGGTGCCCGGGTCGCCGGGGTCCCCCGGGTCGCCCGGGTCCGTGCCGCCGAGGGCTTCGAGGGACGCGTTGTAAGCGGGCTTCTTGGCGTAGTTGCCGTCGAACAGCAGCGCGGCCCCCTCACCGGGGAACACGTCGGGAATCCACGAGTACCTGTCGGTGATGCCCCAGACGGTGATGACGGTGCAGCGCGACACGGCGAGGCACGCGGAGACGACCTTCTTGTAGTCGTTCGCCTGGGTGGCGAGCTTGGAGGTGTCGGCGGGCGTGGACATGCGGATGTCGAGTTCGGTGATGTGGACGTCCACGCCCAGGTCGGCGAAGCGCTGCATGTTGGCCTGCATGTCGGACGGGACGCCGCCCAGCGTCAGGTGCGCCTGCAAACCCACGCAGTCGATCGGAACGCCGCGCGCCCTGAAGTCCTTGACCATGGCGTAGACGGCATTGCTCTTCGCGTTCTGGCCGTCGATGTTGTAGTCGTTGTAGCAGAGCTTGGCGGCGGGGTCGGCCGCCCGAGCCGCCCGGAACGCCTCCTCGATGTAGCCGTCGCCGATGACGCGCTGGAACACCGAGTCGCGCCGCGCGCCGGAGCCGTCCTGGAACGCCTCGTTGACCACGTCCCAGTAGGCGATCTCGCCCGCGAAGTGGCCGGCCTCCTTCGCGATGTGGTTCCGCATGGCGCTCAGCAGGTCGTCGCGGGAGGAGATGCCGCCGACCCAGCCCGGCAGCTGGTTGTGCCACACGAGGGTGTGCCCGCGGACCTTCATGCCCTGCGCCCGGGCGTGGCCGACGAGCTGGTCGGCCGCGCCGAAGCCGAACGAGTTCCTGGACGGCTCCGTGGTGTCCCACTTCATCTCGTTCTCGGGCGTGAGCTGGTTGAACTCGCGGTCGAGCGTGGAGGCGTACGCCGACTCGCCCATGTGGGACTGGGCGGCGGCGGCGCCGAAGACGCGGCCTTTCGCCGCGGCGGCCTCCTTGAGGGTGCCCGGGGCGGCCGACGCGGGGAGCGGGACGGCCACCAGCGCCGCCAGGAGCAGTGCGCTCGCGCCGAGCAGCGCGAGGAGTGCTCTCCTCATGGTCTCCTCCTTGGGGTGGGGGACGAGAGTCATCGAAAAGTTTCGATATCTTTTCGACAGCCGAAGGGAAAGTAACCCCAGGAATCTCGGGGGTCAACGGTCTTTCCTCTGTTTTCAGAGGTCAGTGCGACTGACCTGCGATCCGGTCCGGGGTTCTTTGTCGAAAGATTTCGGGACGTGCTCGCGGAGAGCCGGTCTCCGCTCCCTCCGCGGCCCGGCCGTTGATCGGTTCCCGTCCGGCCGCAGGCCGTTTTCCTCGATTGAGGAAATGTCCTGCAAAAAATGTCGGACGGGCCATTGAAGTAATGATCGAAAGGGCATCTTTCTGGGGAGGGGCGGAACGGAATCCATAGCGCATGCCGGTCGTTTTCCGCTTGCCCCCGGAACAGTGGACCGCGGCGTCCGGCGGGCTCCGCGGCGGAAGGGAGATCGATGGAATCTTCGGCAGTGCCGCGCGCCGACCTCGTGCTGGAGGGCGGCGGCGTGAAGGGCATCGCGCTGGTCGGCGCGATCGCCGAGACGCAGGCGCGGGGATACCGGCTCGGCGCGCCGGCCCGCGTCGCGGGGACGTCCGCCGGCGCGATCGTCGGAGCGCTGCTGGCCGCCGGGATGCCGGTCCCGGAGATGGTCGACCTCATGCGGAACCTCGACTACCGGTCGTTCCGGGACGGCTCGCGCTTCGGCGTCGTGCGGGGCCTTTCCCTGCTCACCACCCTCGGGCTGCACAAGGGCGACGCCCTGCACCGGTGGATCTCCGCGCACCTGAAGGAATGCGGGGTCGAGACGTTCGGGCAGTTGAGACTGCGCGATCCCGATTCGGCGCTCCCGCCGGAGCGCGCCTACAAACTCGTCGTCGTGGTCTCCGACATCAGCAGCGGGCGAATGGTCCGCCTTCCGTGGGACTACGAACGGTACGGTCTGGATCCCGACGAGCAGTCCGTCGCGGACGCGGTGCGCGCCTCGGCGTCCATTCCGGTGTTCTTCCGGCCGCGCCGCGTCTCCCGGAAGGACGGCCGCGCCTGCGTCCAGGTGGACGGCGGGATGCTCTCCAACTACCCGATCACCATCTTCGACCGGGAGGACCGCGAGCCTCGCTGGCCGACCTTCGGAGTGAAGCTGTCGGCCCGCCCTCTTCCCGGGGGCGCCTTCCCGCAGTGGCGCGCCGTCCGCGGCCCCGTCGGCTACGGGCGCGCGCTCGTCTCGACGATGGCGGAGGCGCACGACCGGGTGCAGATGGACGAGCCGGCCATCGTGGCCCGCACCATGTTCGCCCCCACCGGCGGCGTCCTCGCGACCGACTTCGACCTCGACGCGGCGACCCGCGACCGTCTCTACGCGGCGGGCCGCGAGGCCGCGGCCCGCTTCCTGGACGACTGGGACCACCGCACCTACCTGGCGCGCCACCGGGCTCCCCGCCCTCTCACGAGCCCGGCCCCCGACTGACCGCGCCGTTTGTCGAATCTACGTACTTACGTAATAATGGAGTGGTGGCGGAGGAGACGCTGGCGGAACGGGTCGCGCGCCTGGAAGAGCGCGTGGCCGCGCTGGAAGGGGCCGCGCCCGCCGCCGGACGCCCCGAACCGTCCGGCACGTTCTGGGCCCTGGACGCCCTGAAAGAGCGGGCCGCCGAGCCCGGCGCCGTGCTGTTCACCGGCTCGGTGACGCTCCCGTCCGGAGAGCACTACGAATGGCAGCAGGGGCACCCGACCGGCGACCTGCTGTCGGACGACTGGTCGCAGAACGCCGAGACGCTTTCGGCGCTCGCGCATCCCGTCCGGCTGCTGCTGCTCCGAAAGATCCTTCAGGGCGCGCGCACCACAGCCGAGCTGGCCGACCACGAGAGCCTCGGCACGACCGGCCAGCTCTACCACCACCTGCGGCAGCTGGTCGCGGCCGGCTGGCTGCGCACCACCGGGCGCGGACGCTACAGCGTCCCCGGTGAACGGGTCGTGCCGATTCTGACCGTGCTGGCGGCCACCCGCCGCTGACCGACCCGACGGAGGGGCGATGCTCAGGAAACTCGCACGATTCCGGATGCCGTTCATCTTGCTCGGCCTGGTGCTCGCGCTCCCCGCGCCCCTGCACGGCATCGACGCGCTCTGGTGGCTCGGGACGGCCATCGTCGTGGCCGGGGTCGTGCTGTTCTTCGTGCGCAGCGGCCCCTCCGACGCGGAACCGGTCGTCCTGCTCAGCCCGATCGAAGGACGCTGGGTACCCGTCAACAGCCCCGCCGACAGGGTGCCCAGCCACGGAACCCACGAACTGGGCCAGACCTATGCGATCGACCTGGTCCACGTCCCGGACGGCGAATGGAGCGCGGTGCGGGGCTGGCCTCTCGCGGCGCGCCCGGACTCGTTCCCGTCCTTCGGGCAGGAGGTCCTCGCGCCGGCCGACGGCGTCGTCGTCCAGGCGAGCGGATGGCAGCGCGATCACTGGAGCCGGAACTCCTGGCCCGGTTTCCTCTACCTGATGGTCGAGGGGATGGTGTTCCGCCAGATACTGTCGCTGCTGACCCTCTCGGCGGGACGGTTCGTCGTCGGCAACTCCGTCACCCTCGATCTGGGCGACGGGGTGTACGCGGTCTTCGCCCACCTGCGCCGCGGCTCGTTGCGCGTCTCCAAGGGCGACCGGGTCCGGGCCGGGGACGTCCTCGGCCAGGTCGGCAACTCCGGCAACTCCTCCGAGCCGCACCTGCACTTCCACCTCATGGACCGGCCGCGCCCGCTGGCCGCCGCCGGCCTTCCGTTCGCCTTCCCCTACGAGAGCGGAGGCGAGAACCGGTCCGGCGTCCCCGGCGGGCGCCGCCCCTTCACCACGGGGGTCGGCGCGCCGACGCGATAGGCCGAGGCCGGGGTCAGAGCGTGGCGGCGAGTTCGTCGAGGGCGGTGGTGAGCACGTCCACGCCCTTCAGGAACTCGGCGATCTCGATGTGCTCCTCGTCGGAGTGGTCCAGCGAGCTGTCGCCCGGCCCGTACGTCGCCATGGGCACGTCCCAGTGCGGGGCGACGGTGTTCATGTCGGACGTGCCCGTCTTGAGGGTGGGCCTGGGCGTCCCGCCGTGCCGCCGGATGGCCGCCGACACCGCCCGCACCACCGGGTCGGTCCGCCCGCGCCGGACCGCCGGGACGTGCCGGACGATCGTGACCTCGCCGCCGTTCGCGCGAGCACGCAGCCGGGCGGCCAGGGCCTCGGCGTCGTACCCGGGCGGGACGCGGCAGTCGACGTCGAGCCGCGCCTCGGTGAGGTCGCCGTGGACGCCGCGCAGGGTGGCGGCGGGCAGCCCGAACGCGCCGTGGTCGCGCTCGGGGCCGAGCGCCTCCAGCAGGTCGTGCCAGAACGCCACCGCGACCTCGGTGGCCTTGGCGCAGGGGTTGGTGGAGTGCGTCGCGGCGCGGGCCACCCGGTACCCGATGTCGATCTTGCCCTTGTAGCCGAGCACGACCCGCGACCAGCCGCTCGGCTCCCCGACCAGCAGCGCGTCCGGCGCGGGGACGGTGCGCGCCAGATGCTCGCCGCCCCGCGACAGCCGTTCCTCCTCCACCGCGCCCACGACCCGCAGGGTGCCGGGGAACGAGGGCCGGGCCGCCGCCGCGCTGATCATCGCGGCGAGCGGCCCCTTGGCGTCCGCGGCGCCCCGGCCCACGAGGCGGCCGCCCTCGCGCCGCGCGGGCAGCGGCCGGTCGACGGTGTCGAGGTGGCCGAGCAGCATCACCACGGGCCCCCGGCCGGTGCCGATGTCGCCGATCACGTTGCCGGCCTCGTCGCGTCCCGCGGCCATGCCGAGGTCGTTCATGGCCTTCTCCAGGTACCGCGCCAGCTCGTCCTCCCGGCCGGACGGGGAGGGGATCGACAGCATCGCGTGCAGCAGGTCGACGGGGCCGCTCATGTGATCTCCAGTGTCGTGCCGGCGCCGGCCAGGGCCGCGGTGACCGGGCGGGGGATCCGCCCGTCGCCGATCGACACCCGGGGGACGCCCGCGAGCAGGGCCTCGCGGGAGGCGATGAGCTTGCGGTGCATGCCGCCGCTCGCCGCGTGGGGGACGGGGCCCTCGCGCGGGAGCGGGCAGCGGTCGAGCAGGGAGCCCTCGTCGGACGGGTCGCGCAGCACGCCCGGCGCCGCCGTCAGCAGGACCAGCCGCTCGGCGCGCAGCGCGCCCGCGACCGCCGCCGCGACCCGGTCGGCGTCCACGTTCACCGGCGCGCCGTCCTCGCCCAGAGCAGGCGGCGACACCACGGGCACGAAACCGGCGCCGACCAGCACGTTCAACACCCGCGGCCGGACGCCGGTGAGCCGTCCGCTGTGGTCGTCCCGGACGATGACGGTGCGGCCGTCGCGCACGGTGCGCTGCGCGGGCTTGCGCCGCGCCCGCAGCAGCCCGCCGTCCAGTCCCGTCAGCCCGACGGCCGGGACGCCGTTGGCGGCGAGGGCGCGCAGCAGCCGCGGCTTGACCCGTCCGGCGAGCGCCAGCGTGAGCACCTCCAGCGTGGCCGGATCGGTGTGGCGGCTGGTCACGCCGCTCGGCGAGACGAGGGTGCGGGCGGGCACGCCGAGGTCCGCGGCGAGCCGGTCGACGTCGGCGGCGCCGCCGTGCACGAGGACGGCCCGGCCCGCGAGCCCGGCGAGGTCCGCGCACACCGTCTCGGCGGGCACCGCGCCGCCGCACTTCACCACGACGATCCCTCTCACACCGGTCCCCATCAGACCGGGTGCAGGCCGGGGAACCCCAGGCCCAGGGTCTCGGGCTGGCCGGTGCGGATGTTCAGGCACTGCACCGCGGCGCCCGCCCCGCCCTTCACCAGGTTGTCCAGCGCGGCGATCGCGGTGATGCGATCGCCGTCCACGGCGAAGCCGACGTCGCAGTAGTTGGACCCGGACAGCAGCTTCGGATCGGGGAGCCGGTGCGTTCCGGTGCGGTGCGCGACGATCCGCACGAACGGCTCGCCGGCGTAGCGCTCGCGGTAGGCGCGGCGGACGGCCCTCTCGTCGGCGGAGGCGGTGCCGGTGGCGTGGCAGACGACCTGCACGCCGCGCACGGCCTCGACCCCGGTGGCGGTCATCCTGGCGTTCAGCCCGGTCAGCCGCGCCACCTCCGCCTCGTGGCGGTGCCGCGCGGGGGCGAACACCCGCAGCGCGCCGCTGCGTTCGGCGTGCAGGTTGGCGTCCCCGGCGAGGGCGCCCGACCCGCTCGACCCGGTGCGGGCGTCGATCTGCACGTCCGGGCCGATCAGCCCGGTCAGGGGGCGCAGCGCGAGGATCGCCGCCGTGGCCATGCACCCGGGCACGCTGATGAGGTCGGCTTCGGCCAGCTCCGCGCGGAACAGCTCGGGGACGCCGGGGACGAACGCGCCGAGCAGTCCGGGCGCGGTGTGCGGGACGCCGTAGTACCGCTCGTAGACGGCGGGGTCGGGGTCGCGGAAGTCGCCGGAGAGGTCGATGACCGTCTTGGCCCGTCCCCTCATCTCGGGCAGCAGGCTCATGGTGGCCTTGTGCGGGGTCGCCGTCAGCAGGACGTCGCAGGCGTCGAGGTCGTCCGGGGCGCTGAACAGCAGGTCGGTCTGGGCCCGCAGGTTGGGGTGGACGGAGTCCACGCGGCGGCCGGGGAACCGGGTCGAGACCGCGTGCGCGACCTCCGTCCCCGGATGGCCGATGAGCAGCCGCAGCAGCTCGCCGCCGAGGTAGCCGGCGGCGCCCACGACGCCGACCCGGATCACGCCGCCTCCAGCACGTGGGAGACGATCGCGTCCGCGACGTCCACGTCCTCGCCGTGCGCGTCCTGCAACCCGCGGAACTCGACGTTGTGGTTGACCTCCAGGACGAGCGGCCCCTCGGGTCCCTCGATCAGGTCGACGCCCAGGATCCCGCCGCCCACGGCCCGCGCGGCCCGCAGGGCCGGCCCGACCAGGTCGGGCGTGAGCGGGCAGGGCTCGGAGCGCGCGCCCCGGGCGGCGTTGGTGCGCCAGCCGTCCGAGTAGCGGTACGTCGCGCCCACCACGGTGTCCCCGGCGACGATCACCCGGATGTCGCGTCCCGGTTTGTCGACGAGTTCCTGCAGGTAGACGATGTGCTGGAGCGGGGAGGGCAGAGCGGCCCGGTGCTCCAGGACGGTCTGCGCCGACTCCCGGTCGCGCACGGCCGCCGCGAGCCGTCCCCACGACCCCGTCAGCGGTTTGATCACCACGGGGAAGCCCAGCCGCTCGGCGGCCTCGGCGCCCTCGTCCGGGGTGAGCGCGACCGCCGTGCGCGGGGAGGGGACGCCGGCGCGCTCCAGCGCCAGCGAGGTGCGCAGCTTGTCGCCGCACACGGCGATCACCTCCGACCGGTTGACCGTCGGCACCCCGCGCGCCTCCAAGATCATCGACGCGTAGAGGGCGCGGCTGTGGGAGATCTCCCGGTTCAGCGCCGCCGCGTACCGCGGCCCGGCGCTCGCCGCCCCACCGCCCAGTTCGGCCCTGAACCGCCGGGTGTCCACGTGCGCGTACGGTACGCCGCGGCGCTCCAGCGCGGCGAAGACGCGCTTCTCCTCGTACCGCACCCGGGAGGCCAGCACGGCCACCGGCCTCACTCGCCCCAGTCCTCCTCGATCTCGGGGGCGAGCGCGAGTGCGACCGGGTCGAGGCCGACGACCTCCAGTTCGCTGGAGCAGTCGGCGCACTGCGCGATCTCGCTGAGCCGGACGGGCTCGGCGAGCTGGACCGGGCCCTCACACTCGGGACAGGTCTGGGTCATGCGTGCCACCTCCATGGGTTCCGCTGGTCAGGTTCAGCGCGGCGGCGACGACCGCGCCCGCCGTGATGCCGTACCGGTCGAGCAGGTCCTCCTGGCCGCCCGCGCGCTCGGCGAACGTGTCGGGCATGCCGACCCGCGCCACCCGGGCCGGCGCGTGCTCGGCGAGGGTCTCGGCGACGGCGCCGCCGAGGCCGCCCGAGCGCCAGTGCTCCTCGACGGTGACGACGCCCGCGGTGCCCTCGGCCGCCGCGACGACGGCCGCGACGTCGAGCGGGCGCAGCGTGTGCAGGTTGAGGACGGCGGCGCGCACGCCCTGCTCGGCGAGCCGGTCGGCGGCGCGCGCCGCGGCCAGCACCGGGTGGGGTCCGCAGGCGACGATCGCCACGTCCCCGCCGCGCCGCAGCCACTGCGCCCGTCCGATCTCGAACGGGCCGGCTTCGGGCGCCGCGCCGTCCAGGCCGGGGGTGGCGGAGCGGCCGAGCCGGATGTAGGCGGGGCCGGGCAGCGCCGCGCTCTGCCGGACGGCCTCGCCCGCCTGCCCCGCGTCGCCCGGGACGACCACGGTGAAGCCGGGCAGCGCCCGCATGACGGCCAGGTCCTCCAGCGCGTGGTGGGTCGGGCCGAGGTGCCCGGCGGCCAGCCCGCCGTGGGTGGCGACGATGCGGACCGGCAGCGCGTTGTACGCGATGTCGATCTTGATGGCCTCCAGCGCCCGGGTCGCGGCGAAGGTCGCCATCGTGGTGACGAACGGGACGTTCCCGCTGGCGGCCAGGCCCGCGGCCGTGCCCATCAGGCTGTGCTCGGCGATGCCGAGGTTGAGGTAGCGGCCGGGGACGCCGGCGAAGGCGGCCGCCTCGAACAGCCCGGTGTCGCTGTCCAGGCAGTACAGCCGGTCGTCGGCGCGCATCAGCTCCGGCAGCAGGTCGCGGTACACCTCCCGCGCGGAGCGCGGCCGGGGCGTCTGCCGGGCGGGGTCGGCCGTCATGAGACGGCCCGCCTGCGCCGGGCCTGGAGCACGGCCAGGGACCGCTCGGCCTGGCGGCCGCTCAGCCTGGCGTAGTGGCTGCGCGTCTTCGCCTCCAGCGACGGCAGGCCGCGCCCCTTGACGGTGCGGGCGACGACCACCGTCGGAGGCCCCTCCCCGGTTCCGCCCGGGGCGAGCGCCTCGCGCAGCGCGCCGAAGTCGTGGCCGTCCGCCTCGCGCACCGTCCAGCCGAAGCTGCGCCAGCGGTCCGCCAGCGGCTCCAGCCCGATCGCGTCCTCGGTGGGGCCGGTGATCTGGAGGCGGTTGCGGTCGACGACGGCCGTCAGGTTGCCGAGGCCGAGCGAGGCCGAGGCCATGGCCGCCTCCCAGACGGCGCCCTCCTGCAGTTCGCCGTCGCCGAGGACGGCGAAGCAGCGGCGGCCCCGGTCGGCGAGGGCGAACCCGTTGGCGAGCGCGAGCCCGTGCCCGAGCGATCCGGTGGGCATCTCCACCCCCGGCACCGCGCGGACCGGATGGCCCATCAGCCGGCTGCCCGGCCGGGAGTACTCCGCCAGCTCCGCGACGGGGAAGAAGCCCCGCTCGGCCAGTACCGCGTACAGGCACATCGCGCCGTGCCCCTTGCTGAGGATGAAGATGTCACGGTCCAGCGCGGCGGGACGGCGCGGATCGACCCGCATCACCTCGAAGTACAGCAGGGTGAGGATCTCCACCAGCGACATCGACCCGCCGAGGTGGCCGCCCTCCGGCCCGGCGCACATCCGCACGATGTGCTCGCGGACCCGGTGGGCGACCGCCGGCAGGTCCGCCGCCGGATCGGCCGGCGCCGGCGCGCCCATCAGCGCCCGCCGGGAAGCGAGGCGAGCACGAAATGGCCGGGCAGGTGGACGGCGAGGCCCTCGCGGATCTCGGCCACCAGCGCGTCCCCGTCCAGCCGGATCGTCGAGGACCGGCGGTCCAGCAGCGTCGCGGCGGCGGTGAAGTCGCCGACCAGGGCCGTTCCCGCGGGCACCATGCGGGTCCTGCTGACCTTGACGCCCTGCACGGCGAGCCGTTCGAGGAACGCGCCGTCCGCCACGAGCGGCCACCAGTCGTCGGGGTGCATGACGATCCCGTCCGCCGACCCGCCGTACCACTCGCACAGCGCCGCCGTCGCCAGCAGGGTCCGGGCGGCCGAACCGCCGTCCGCCGGGTCGCAGGGCCGTTCCCGCAGGCCCGGGACGCGCAGCAGGCCCTGGATCGGCCCCGTCCCGTTGAGCAGGACGTCGTTCTCCGCCGTGCCGAGCCGCACCAGCAGGCGGTAGTCGACGAACGCGGCGAGCGCGGCCGGGTCGGCGAGGATCTCCTTGGGCACCGGCACCGAGGCCCGCACGACCTGCGTCCGGACGGTCGCGGAGCCGACCTCGAACTCCCACTCCGGGGCGGCGTCGTCCGGCGAGGTGTTCTCGGCCCGCTCGGTGAAGACCGTGACCTCGTCGGCGTCGACGACGGCCTTGCGGAGCAGGTGCCGGACGGTGAGGCGGGGACGGCGCCTGGCCGGCGGGAACAGGTCGCTGATGGAGGCGCGCAGCTCGACCGCCGCGTCCGGCCCGTGGCGGGCGTGGGCGAGCGCGAACTCCTCGCCCGGGCTGCGCCGGGTCAGCTCGGGGTCGTCCAGCATCATGCGCACGTCGGACACCGGCATCTCGGACATGGTCAGACCCCCAGGGAGCGGCCGCCGTCGACGACCTGGACGGTGCCGGTGACGAAGCTCGCGCGGGCGCTCAGCAGGAACACCCCGGCCGCCGCGACCTCCTCCGGCCGGGCGACCCGGCCGAGCGGGATGCCCGCCTCCCGCGCGACGCGGGCCGTCTCCGCCCCGGGTTCGCCGGTGATGCCGGACAGCAGCGCGTCCGTCGCGGTGTATCCGGGCGCGAGGACGTTGACGGTGAGGTCCCCGGGGCCGAGTTCGTGCACCAGGGTCTTGGCGTAGCCGACCAGCCCGGTCCGCACGATCCCCGAGAGCGCGAACGCGGGGATGAGGTCGCGGATCGTCTCGCTGGTGACCATCAGGATGCGGCCCCAGCCGGCCTCCCGCAGGTGCGGAAGCGCCGCCTGCGCGAGCCCGATGTGGGAGACCATCGCGAGGTCGAGGGCGGCGCGGTAGTCGTCCGGGCCGAACGCCCCGGTCGGCCCGGCGGGAGGCCCGCCCGCGTTGGTGACCATGATGTGGACGGCGCCGTGCTCGGCCGCGGCGTCGTCCACCCAGGCGCGCGCCGCCTCGCTGTCGCGCACGTCCAGCGCCCGGGTGCCGACCTCCGCGCCGAGGTCCGCGCGGATCGCGTCGCGGGCCTTGGCCAGCCGGCCGGGGTCGCGGCCCGCGATCGACACCGCGGCGCCCTCGCGCACCAGGTCTCGGGCGATCGCGAGCCCGATGCCCGCCGACCCGCCCGCGACCAGGGCCACTTTTCCGTCCAGTCCGAGGTCCACGTCACACCCTCTTCTCGTAGCCGTACCGGTGCAGCAGCGGGAGCGCCATGAGCGTGGTCGCGGAACGCTGGGAGCGCGGGAGCGCGGCGTGCCACCTGCGGTCCTCCTCGATCCGGGTCCGGCCGCGGCCGAACCGGTTGGGGTTGCCGGTGACCGTGTGGTTGCCGCCGAGCTCGACCGTCCCGTCGGCGGCCACGGGGTTCGGGCCCTCGTGGCCGAGCAGGTCCAGGATGGTTCCGACCGCGGCGCGAGGGCTGCGGACCAGGGCCTCGTAGCGCATGTGCAGCGAGCGGTCCGGGTGCGCGCGGCCGACCGCCTCGGCCGCCAGGTTGAAGCCGGTCCAGTGCCAGGTGCTGTTCAGCGCGGAGCGGCGGCCCGTGTACGCCTTGGGCCGCAGCCACGAGCAGGCGACCGCGCGGGGGTCGCGGATCAGGTGGACGTAGCGGCCCTCCACGCCCGGAAGGGACGCCAGCAGCGCGGCGTCGGAGGCGAACTTGGAGCTGTCGACGATGACGCGCGCGCCCGAGACCCGGGCGATGGCGTGGTAGGCGGCGGAGAGCGCGTCCGGCCACCCGTTGCGCGGCGGATCGCGCAGAACCCGCCAGGTGTGCCGGGTCCGGTACGCGTCCTGCCAGGCGACGACCTCGGCGGCGTGCCGTTCGAGGGGCGTCCCGGGCGGGCGGACCTCCTCCAGCACCGCGGACCAGAACGGGCATTCGCGATGGCCGAGCCCGCAGCCGCACCTGCCGTTGCTGCCCGTTCCGAGAACCCCGTTCAGCCAGAGGAAACGCAGTTCGCCGACGTGCACGATCCCCGGGGCCTCGGCGAGGACGTTGCCCAGCATGGTGCTGCCGCTGCGACACCAACCGGTGATGTAAAGCACCTTCATTGGCAAACCGCGACCTTCCGGGGGGTACCGGCACAAGCTGGTCGGGAACATAAAAACATGATCTTCCGTAAAGTGGAACCATCAAGAGAGGAACAGGATTGATTCGTCTTTTTGTGACGTCATGACATAACAGAGCGGGGTCGTGATGGCGGGGACGGCCAGCGCTCCGCAATATCGGCGGGCACGCTGGTGAGGACGCCGATGGGCGCCTGACGTGGGAGCGGCGGGATCAGCCGCCCCAGGAGGGACGCTCGACGATCTCGACGGCGGCGCACGTCCAGGCGAACCCGGCGCCGATCCCGACCAGCAGCACCCGGTCGCCCGGCCCCACCCCTCCGGACTCCACCAGATGGGTCAGGCCGGTGAGCTGGTCGGCCGCGCCGACGTGGCCGGTGCGGCGGCCCCAGTCCCAGGTGGTGCGTTCCACGTCCAGGCCCAGCGGCTCGGCGTACCGGGTGCGCAGCACGTGCAGGCCGACGTTGGGGAAGGCGAACCGGGAGATGTCGGCGATCTTCAGCCCGGCCTCGTCCAGCGTCCGGCCGACGGCCTCGGTCAGGCCGGAGGCGGTCCGCTCCGCGAGGCTCCCCACCAGCGCCCTGGCGTGCGCGGCGAACGCGGAGCGGCGGGCCCGCACGTCCACCGGGCGGCCGGGCGCGGAGGCGAACGGCTCGTCGCCGCGGTACAGGCCCTCCAGCGCGGTGTCGACGACCGTCGAGACGGCCAGCAGCCGGGCGAAGCCCTCCCGGGCGAGCACCGCCGCGGCCGCGCCGTCGCCGTAGACGATGCCGCGCACGTCCCCGCGCCACCGGTCGAACCCGGGGTCGGTGAACCGGTCCGCGGTCGTGACCAGGGCGGACGCGCGGGACGCGTCGGCGGCCAGGTAGGAGGCGGCCAGCTCCAGCGCGCCGAGGGCGCCCGCGCACATCTGCTGGACGTCCAGCGCGGGCGCGAGCCGGCCGTCGTCGCCGAGGACCTCGCGGTGCACGTACGAGGCGGCCGGCCAGTAGTCGACGCCCTGGAACCAGGCCGACGCGTGCAGCAGGAGCGCGACGCCGGACGGCGGGATCCCGGACCGGTCCAGCGCGCGGCGCGCCGCCGCGGCCGCCATCTCGGGCGGGGCCTCGTCGGCGGCCACCGCCACGGAGGCGTACCCGTCGGCCCTCCGGTCGTCGGCGTCGTAGCGGCCGCCGTCCACCGCCCCGTCCACGTCCACGGCCTCGGGGAGCCGGTGGGCGAGCCCGGCGAGGAACAGACCGTCGCAGCGCATGTGCGGACCTCCGGGAGGGTGACGGCAAACAAATCACACATTATGTTGATCTTCTTCGCGGGGCGAGAGCCGTTTCGTTGGCGGAGGGAGATCGCAGTGGGCGACGTACGGCACTCGGTGCCGCTACCCGGAACGCGATGGTCGGTTTGGCGAGATGTGCTGATCCGCTCCACCGGATTCCCCGCGGACGGGCTCGCGCTTTTCGCCGCGCCGGAATGCGCCGCGACCGCCGACGCCTTTCTCGACGGCGCCGCCGGGGAAACCGAATTCGCGCAGGCCATGGACGCCGCATTGGCGGACGCGGGCCGCGCCGCCGCGAAGATCGCCGCCGATCCGCTCTTCCGCGAGGCGGTGACATGGCAGAACCCCACCGCCGCGGTGCATTTGGCACGTCTCGCCGACGGCCCGGCCGCCCGGCCGGGGAAGAACCCGAGGCTGGAGCGCAAGAAGCGGCGGGGGCGCGAGAACACCCTCGTCCGCTACTGGCAGCGCTACTGCGGCAAGAACGACACCGCCGGGTTCTTCGGCCCCGTCGCCTGGGGCACGCTCGACTCCGGGGCGGCGGACGCGGTCGAGGCGAGGCCCGGCGCGGGACTGCTGCGGTCCCGCAGGGTCGACTACGAGTTCTGGGCGCTGGAGGCTTACGTCGCCGCGCTCCTGGACGACCCCGGCGTGGCGCCGTGGCTGCCCGCCGGCGTCCACCCGCACCTGCTCGTCCAAGGAGGGGAAGTCCTGCGGCCGGGGGAGGACCCGCGGCCCCTGACCGCCGCCGAAGCCGAGGTGCTGTCCCGCTGCGACGGCACCCGGCCCGCGGCCGAGATCGCCCCTGACCCGCACCTGGCCACCATCCTGGACCGGCTGGTCGAGGAGGGAATCGTCTGGCGGGGCGTGAACATGCCGTACAACCCGCGGGCGGAGCGGGTGCTCCGCGACACCCTCGACGCGATCGCCGAGCCGCAGACCCGGGACCGGGCACTGGCCGGACTCGCCCGGCTCGACCGCGCCCGCGCGTCCGTGGCCGCCGCGGCGGGCGACGCCGACGCCCTGGCGGCCGCGCTGGAACGCCTGGACGCCGAGTTCACCGCCGTCACCGGGGCGGAGCCGGAGCGGCGCAGCGGGCAGATGTACGCGGGACGGCGGCTCTGCTACGAGGACACCGTCCGCGACCTGGACGTCACGTTCGGCCGCCCGCTCCTGGACGCGCTCTCCGGCCCGTTCGGGTCCGTCCTCCTGCCCGCCGCGCGATGGCTGTCGGCGACCCTCGCGGACGCCTACGACGCCGCGTTCCGCGACCTGTACCGCGACCTGCTCGAACCGGGCGCCCGCGGCGTGCCGATGCCGGCGTTCTGGGACGCCGCCCAGGCGCTGCTGACCGGGCGCGACCGCCCGGCGGACGCGGTCGCCGCCGAGTTCGCCCGCCGCTGGAACGCGCTGTTCGGCCTGGACGGCGCGCCGGACGAGCGCCGCCTCGCCTTCACCGCCGCCGACCTGGCGGATCCCGCCGCCCGGCTGTTCGCCGCCGAGCGTCCCGGCTGGGCGGGGGCCCGCATCCACAGCCCCGACCTGTGCCTCGGCGCGGCCGGCCCCGAGGCGATGGCGGCGGGGGAGTTCACCCTCGTCCTCGGCGAGATGCACACCGCGTGGCCGACCCTCGACTGCGCCGTCTTCGCCGACCGGCACCCCGACCCGGACCGGCTGCGCGCCGCGGCGGCCGAGGACATCGGCCCCCAGTTCCGGCCGCTGTACCCGACCTGGTGGCCCCAGTACACCGCGCGCATCGCCCCCGTCCTCGGCGTCACCGACCACCAGCTCGCCTTCACCCCGGCGCCGGGAGCGGACCCCGCCCGCGTCCTGCCGCTGGTCGCGCTCACCGTGTCCGAGCACACGGGGGCCCCGGGGCACGCCGGAACCCTGGAGGTCACCGGGCCGGACGGGCTCCGGTGCCCGCTCCGCGAGGTGTTCGCGCTGCTGTTCGGCTGGCTCGGCGCCGAGGCGTTCAAGCTCGCCGGCGCCGGCCCCCACCATCCGCGCCTGACGCTGGACGGGCTCGTCGTCGCCCGCGAGACCTGGCGCACGACCGTCGGCGGTACGGCCATCGCGCCCGCGCACGGCCCCCGCGAGTACCTCGCCGCCCGCCGCCTGCGCCGCTCCCTCGGCATGCCCGAACGCGTCTTCGCCAAGGTCGGCACGGAGGTCAAACCGGTCTACGTCGACTTCACCGGTCCCCGGTACGTCTCCTCGTTCGCCACGCTGCTGCGCGCCGCCCGCGCGACCTCCGGCGACGACGTCCCCGTCGTCTTCACCGAGCTCCTCCCGGATTTGGACGAACCGTGGCTGCCCGACGCGGCGGGCCGGCGCTACAGCTGCGAACTGCGCCTTCAGTTCTGCGATCCGGAACGTCCCTGAGAGCGGAAGGCTGCCAGCGCCAGGAGCATGCAGACGGTGAACGCCACCCCGGCCGTGAACGCGTCCCGCATGCCGTCCACCTTCGACGAACCGGCGTGGTCCACGGTGACCAGGACGGCGACGCCCAGCGATCCGCCGATCTGCTGCATGCTCTGCAGCAGCGCCGAGGCGGCCCCGGACTCCCCGGGCGGCACCGACCGCATCGCCGTGAACGTCGCCGCCACCGCCACCAGGCCCGTCCCCGCACCGAACAGCAGCACCGGCCCGAGGATCATCGCGACGTAGGAGCCGTCCCGCGACACCTGCGTCAGCCACACCATCCCGGCCACGCACAGCACGGTCCCGGCCGCCATGATCGGCCGCGGCCCGTACCGGGGCAGCAGCCCGGGCACGGCCCGGCTGGCGGCGATCAGCGCGACCGTCGTCGGCAGGAACCCGAACCCCGTCGCCAGCGGCCCGTACCCCAGCACCCCCTGCACGTAGAGGGTCAGGAAGAACAGCATCCCGCTCATGGCCGCCGTGAGCAGGAACCGCATGAGGAAGGCGCCCACCCGGTCGCGGTCGGCGAACAGCCCCAGCGGGACGATCGGCTGCCGCGCCCGCGCCTCGACCACCGGGAACAGCACCAGCAGCGCCGCCGCCCCGCAGAAGGCGCCCACCGTGAGCGCCCCGGACCACCCCTGCTCGGCGGCGCGGATGAACCCGTACACCAGCAGCGTCGCCCCGGCGGTGCACGCGACCGCCCCGCCCGCGTCGAACCGTCCCTCCTGCCTGGCCGACTCCCGCACGACCCGCGGCGCGAGCAGCACGATCGCGAGGCCCACCGGCACGTTGACGAACAGCACGGCCCGCCAGGACGCCCACGCGGTCAGGACGCCCCCGAGCACCAGCCCGGCGACCATCCCCACACTCGCGACGATGGAGAACACGGCCAACGCCCGGCTCCTGCGCTCCGCGTCCTGGAAGGTGGTCGCGATGAGCGCCAGCGCCCCCGGACCCGCGAACGCGGCCCCCGCTCCCTGCATCGCCCGAGCCGCCAGCAGCCACCCCGGCGAGACCGCGAGCCCCCCGGCCAGCGACGCGACGGTGAACACCCCGACCCCCGCGACGAACACCCGCCGGTGCCCGAGCAGATCACCGGCCCGCCCCCCGAGCAGCAGCAGCCCCCCGAACGCGAGCGTGTACGCGTTCACCACCCACGAGAGCCCGGCGTCGCCGAACCCGAGCCCCCGCTGGATGCTGGGCAACGCGATGTTCACGATCGAGGCGTCGACCACCAGGGTGAGCTGGCACCCGCACAGCAGCGCCAGCGCCGGCCCCCCACCCCCCGCACCCAGACGACGCCGACCAGACGCTTCCGCAGGGAGCATGGGTCTCCTAACCACGAGCGGCCAGCCCAAAAGCTAACCAACCCCCCACACCCCCACCAGCCCCCAAATCCGACTCAGCGGCGGGTGTAGTGGGCGATTATCACGCCCTTGGGGGTGGTGACGCTGCCGGTGAGGTCGAACTCGGTCAGCGGGGCGGGGCCTTCGAAGAGGCGCTTGCCGGAGCCCAGGGTCAGCGGGTGGATCAGCAGCGTGTAGTGGTCGATCAGGCCGGCGGCGTGCAGGCTCTGGACCAGGGAGGCGCTGCCGTTGATCGCGAGATTCCCGCCCGGCCGGGCCTTCAGCTCCGCCACCGTCTCGACGGCCTCGCCGCGCAGGAGGATCGAGTTCTCCCACGCGTCCGCGTCGTCCAGCGTCTTCGACACCACGTACTTCGTGGCCGCGTTCATGTGCGTGCTGAACGGGTTGCCGTCGGTGGCCCGTCCCCACGCGTTGAGGAAGTCCTCCCACGTCCGGCGTCCGAACAGCATGTCTCCGGCGTTGGCCATCCCCTTGGCCATCTCCCGGCCCATCACCTCGTCGTTGTACTGCGGGCCCCAGCCTCCGTGGGCGAACCCGCCGCGAGTGTCCTCGTCCTGACGTCCCAGCCCCTGGACCACTCCATCGAGGGAGACGAACATCGTGACGCTGATCGAACGCATCGACCCGGTCCTTTCCGTAGTGCGGGCCGCCCGGCCGGGGCCCGTCACCCTCTACACGAACGCCCGCCCCCGGAATCGACACCGCCCCGCGAGAACTCGTCGGCCCGGTCGCGCCGTCGAGCGGGGGCGCCGGCCGCGCATGCCGTCGAAGCGCTTAACCGAAACCTCGGGCGGCGGCCGGATTCGGTCAGCTAGCGGATTTTGTAGCAAAGTCGCGGGCCGTGAGCGCCTCTTATGGGGAATGGCGGGGAGGTGCGGCGCGATCGGTGGCCGGGTTTCCGGATGTTTGCGCGGCGGTCGGCGCCGAGAACGGGGCGGGACATTGACTTCAGAGTTCACTCCGCGTCGGCGGGACGGTGGAGGAGCCGGGCGGGGCGCCGGACGGCGGTCGGCGCGACCGTATATGCGCTGACCAGCGGGTCTGTAAGGTGCCCTCTGCCTGTGGAGGTCGAGGTGAGCTCCCTGACCGTGCCCGGTGGAACGTGTGAAGCCGGGCCTGCCGGATCGCCGGGCCGAATCGCCGGCAACACCCTTGCGGAACGGAGTGCCCGGACGCGGAAATCTTTCACGTTCAGGGGCCCGCGGGCGGCCGGGACGCAATCCGCGCGCCCTTCCGCCTTCGGGCCGGCGTGCTGCGCGCCCGACTCTGGATAGCTAGTAATTAGTATAGTAAATTGACGCCGATCGGCGATCCCGCCTGCGGAAACACGGGGGACAAGGCCATGGTCGGCATTGAACCGTTCTCGAAACTGCGCCGAAGGTTGATCGTTCTCATCGCGCTGGCGGCGGCGGCCGCCTGCCTGGTCGCGTTCCAGCCCGTGGCAGGGGCGGACGCCGGAGCCGGCGACGTGGTCGTCAGCACGTCCAGCGTCAAGGGGCGCGACGGCACCACCTACACCGTCACGAACCACATCGTCCGGACGAACGGCCAAGGCCACCGGAAGGAATGGCTGCTGGTCTGGACGGGCGACGCGAGCGTCCCGGGCGGCCCGGTCGGCGCCGCGGGCCACGCCGCCCACCGGAAGGCCGACGTCGAGGGCTCCGCCGACCCCGACTTCCTCGCCGTGATCGACGCGACGAGGGGCTCCCGCGACTACGGCAAGGTCGTCAACACCGCGACCATCGGCCCGCTGCTGCAGAACGAGCCGCACCACATGCAGTACGTGTGGCACAAGGGCGACAAGGTGTACGCCGGCGGGCTGCTCAGCGACACGACCTACGTGTTCGACGTCGCGAGGCTTCCCCAGATCCGGCTCAGCGGCGTCGTCACCGCGACGGACACCCCCTGCGGCACGGCCCCGGACGCCTTCACCACCCTGAAGGACGGCACCGCCTACGGCGCCTACATGGGCGGTCCCAACGTCCCCGGGCCGTGCACGTACACGCACGGCGAGGTCAGAACGGGCAACGGCGCGGCCGGCACCCCCGGCGAGGTGCTCCGGCTCGACCAGAGCGGCAGGGTGCGGGTCGAGTACCCGGCGGCGACGGAGGCGGCCGAGCCCGACACCTGCCACAGCATCCCGCAGGTGGACCCGCCGACCTGCGCCAACCCGCACGGCATCCGGGTGCGCGAGGACCTGAACCGGCTGGTCACCAGCGACTTCGCCGAGGTGCGGAGCCTGATGCTGATCCCGTCCGCCGACTTCTACATCGCCCGCGACACGGTGCGGATCTACGACATCGCGCAACGCGACCGGCCCAGGCTGCTGTCGGTCTCCCGGCTGCCGGACGGCCCGCGCAAGGAACCGTTCCTCATCGAGGAGGAGCCGCGCGTGGTGATGGAGACGGCGCTCACCAACGAGCGCCACCACCGGGGCGGGTTCGTCTCGACGATGGGCGGGGCGTCCATCTACTACACCCCCGACATCACCGACCCCAAGCCGACGTGGCGCGAGGTCTTCGACGACACGACCGCCTTCACCAGGCTCGCCCCCGAGCTGGACAACCGCGTCGGCATGGACGGCGGCTCCTGGCTGCAGACCAGCGCGGACGACCGCTACCTGTACCACGTCGTCATGCGCCGGGGCGACGAGTCGTCCGGCGGCAAGGACACCGGCATGGTGTACGTGCTGGACGTCCGCAAGCTCGTCGACGCGGGCAAGCAGGCCCGGTGCAACATCGACACCATGGAGGAGGTCACGCGCGGCGGCGCCGAGCCCGACTGCCCGTCGCTGGTGAGCGTCATGCCCGTCGAGGACCCGACGACCGGCGGCCCGCACTGGGCGGCGCTCGACAACTTCCGGCAGGGTCCCGGCGGCTACTACCAGGAGACGCGGCAGCCGACGCGCCTCGTGATGGCGAACTACTTCGTCGCCGCGTCGCCGTTCGACGGAGACCACCGCGTCTGCATGGTGAACATCTCCCCGCGGCAGCAGCTCTCCATCGACCGCGGCTTCAAGGACGAGAACACCGGCCGCCCGTGCGTGGAGTTCAACCGGGCGGCGTGGCCGCACGGTGAGACCGGCGATGCCCGGCCGCACGGCGTCCTGTTCGCGGTCTCCGATGCCGACGTCCGCTGACGTCCGGCGCGTGGCGGCGGGGACGGCGGCGCTGCTGCCGCTCCTCGCCTCCCCGGCGTGGGCGGAGGGCGGCCACGGCGGGCACGGCGCGGTGCCGGACGCAGGCTGGGCGACCACGGCGATCCGCGTCGTCGCCCTGCTCGCGACCGCCCTCGTGGCGGGCGCCGCGCTGCTCCGGCCGCGCGTCGGCCCGCCGACCCGTCGCCTCACCGTGCTCGTCTCGATCGTCGCGGCCGTCGCGGCGGTCGGATACCTGGTGGCCGTCGACCGCGTCCTCGTGGCCCTGGCGCTCGGCGCGGTGGCGCTCGCGACGCCCCGCGCGCTCCGGCACCCCCGGCGCTCCGTCGCGTCGGGCGCGGTGCTGGCCGCCGCGCTCGCGACGCTCACCGTGGGCGGCTCGCTCACGGTCGTCCGCGACCGGGGCGCCCCCGGCGTTCCGCTGTTGCGCGAGGTCGACCTTGCCGGGGAGCGCGTGCCGATCCTGGTGACTCCGCAGCGCCCCGGCTGGAACCTCGTCCACACCGGAGACCGTCCGGTCTCGGTGGGGACGTCCCGCGACCCGGCGGGCGCCACGGCGCGCATGCCGGGCGCGCCGGGAACCTGGCGGCAGGTGTGGCTCCCGCCCGGCCGCAGCCGGATCCGCCTGGCGTCCGGCGGCCGGACGACCTCCCTCGCGGTCGACACCGGACAAGGTCCGGCCGCGTCGCCGCAACTCCGCACGGACGGCCCGGAGTGCGCGAGCGCCGCCCTCGGCGTCCTCGTCTCGGGCGGAGACACGGCCGTGCCCTGCCCCGCCGACCGGCTCGACGCCGCCGACGCCGCAGCCCTCCGCGCGACGGTCGGGTTCCTCGCCGGCCGCGGGGTGCGCTCCGTCCATCTGGTCGGGGACGGATCGCCCCGGTCGCGGGCCGCGGCACTGGTCGTCCGGGAGGCGAGCGCGCGGGCCGGACTGACGATCACGGCCGCGGGCGCGGACCGTCCGGTCATCCTCGTCCCGGGCTGGCCGGGCGCGGACGCGGCCCTCCGCCGGATGGCGCGGGGAAGCCTGCGCGGGCAGGGCGCCTACCTGGCGCCCTGGCTGCTGAGCGCACCGCTGCTGGCCATCCCGGCCGCCCAGATGCTCCCGCTGCGCTTCTCTCCGCGCGACCCGGACCCGCTCCGCTACGCCGCCGAGCTGGGGGCCCGCTTCCCGGACGAAACACCCACCGTCGTGGGCTACCGGGCATGGCGCGGCCCCGGGGGAACGGACGGCCCGCCCCGCCTGTACGCGGCCTCCCTCGTCACGTTCATGCCGTCGCGAGCCCCGGCGCGACACGCGCACACCGGCACCAGCTGGCTCCCCGGCGGCACCATCACCGTCGCCACCGGCCCGCTGACCTAGCTAGTGGGCGTGCGGGCCCCCGGTCATCTGCGGCTTGCCCGGCGGCACCAGCCAGAGGGAGACGATCGCGGCGGCCGCCGCGGCGATGGCGAACACGGTGAACGCGGTGGTGAAGCCGTCGATGGAAGGGACGGCCGCGAGGCCCGTCGCGGCGATCGTGGACGCCACCGCCACGCCGATCGCCGCGCCCAGCTCGTGGAAGGTGTTGATCACGCCGGAGGCGAGGCCCGCCTCCGAGTGCTCCACGTGGGCCAGGGCGGAGGCGCTCGCCGCGACGAACACCGGCCCCACGCCCGCGGCCGCGATCACCATGCCCGGGAGCAGCTCCAGACCGACCCCGCCGTCCGCCGACAGGCCGGTCAGCAGGCCGGCGCCGGCGGCGACCAGGGCCAGGCCCGCCGCGGCGACCGGACGAGTGCCGACGGAGCCCACGAGCCGTCCGGCGACATGCGCTCCGACGCCGGTCCCGAGTGCGGCGGGCAGGAACAGCAGGCCCGTCTCCAGAGCGCTGATGCCGCGCGCGTGCTGCAGGTACTGGGACCCGAGGAAGAACAGGGAGATGAGCAGGCCGGAGGCGACGAGCATGAGGAAGGCTCCGGCGGCCACGGGACGGCGGGCCAGCATGGTCACGTGCATCAGCGGGGTCCTCACCGCGCGCTCGATCCAGCCGAAGGCGCCGTACAGCAGGACGGCGGCGGCCAGCGGGACGAGGGTGCCGGAGGCGGACCAGCCGTCGTCGCCGGCGTTGACCATTCCGTAGATGAACGCGGCCGTCGCGGCGGTGACCGTGCCGGCGCCGAGCAGGTCGAGCCGCTGCCCGGAGGGCCGGTCGGAGCGGCCGCGCACCACCGTCGGCAGCGTTCCCAGCAGGACGAGCCCGACGGGGACGTTGACGAAGAACACCCAGCGCCAGCCGGGGCCGGCGGTGAGGACGCCGCCCAGCAGCACGCCCGCGGCGAAGCCGACTCCTCCTAGCGCACCCCAGATGCCGAGGGCCTTGTTGCGTTCGGGGCCGTGGAAGGTGGTGGCGACGGTGGACAGCGCCGCCGGGGACAGCAGCGCCGCGCCGGCGCCCTGCGCGATCCGGCCGCCGAGCAGCAGCGTCCCGTTCTGGGCGAGGCCGGTGGCGAGGGAGGCGGCGGTGAAGACGGACAGGCCGATCAACATCATGCGCCGGGCGCCGAAGGTGTCGGCGAGCCGTCCGCCGAGCAGCATCAGGCCTCCGAAGAACAGCGTGTAGGCCGTGACCGCCCATGTCAGGCCGGTGCGGCCGAGCGCCAGGTCGACGCCGATGTCGGGGAGCGCCACGTTCACCACCGTGACGTCCAGGATCAGCATGAACTGCGCCACGCTGATCAGCGCGAGCGCCGTCCAGCGGCGCGGATCCGGTGGCGCCGCGGAAGCCGCGGTGTGGTCGCGGGTGGACGAACCGTGAGCCATGAGGGGCCTCCCAGCCTGGCGGACACCGGAGCGTCGCCAATAAACTGAACAGCAGTGTTCGGGTTAACGTATACCGCACGGGGCATAAAGTGAACAGCGCCGTTCGACTTGACGTAGGGTGTCGGCCATGGGAGGCAGGACGGGCGGCCGAGCGGGGGCGGAGACCGGCGGACGCCGCCGCGCGGACGCCGAACGCAACAGCGCAGCGATCATCACGGCCGCGACGGACCTGTTCGCCCGCGACCCGGACGCGAGCATGACCGACATCGCCCGCGCCGCCGGCGTCGGCAGGGTCACCCTCTACGCGCACTACCCGTCCAGGGAGGACGTCATCCGGGCCGTCCTCCGGCGGGCGATCGACCAGAGCACGGAGACCATCGAAGGCGCGCGGAGCGCCGAGTCGCCCCCGGCCGCCGCCTTCGCCCACCTCATCCGCACGGCCTGGCCGCTCATCGGCCGTTTCGGGCGCCTGCACAACGCCGCGCGCCGGACGCTCCCGGCCGAGGAGGTCCGGCAACTGCACGACCCGCCGATGGCGCACGTCCGGGAGCTGATCGTCCAGGGGCGGGACGCCGGAGACTTCCGCACCGACCTCCCCGTGGAATGGCTCGTCAGCACCGTCTACGCACTGCTGCACGCCGCGATGGAAGAGGTCTCCGCGCAGCGCTTCGACCAGGCCGAGGCCGGCGAGGCCCTCGTGCGGACCCTGCTGGGCGCCCTGCGCGCCGGTCCGCCGGACGCCGCCGGCAGGTAGTCAGACGCGGACGAAGTCGTAGGTGAGCGTGTTCACCTTGGCGTCGTGGCCTATCGCCACCCAGTCGTTCCCGAGCCCCTGCAGCCAACCGGGGAAGCGGCCGAGGCGGCGGCCCGTCGACGCGTCGTAGACGAGGACGAACGGGTGGTCGCCCTCGGCTCCGCTGACGGCGATGCGCCGCTGGGTGACGGCGGTCTCCCAGCTGGCGGACGTCCCCGGCAGGCCGGGATCGGGGGCCTTCCACAGGACGCGGCCCGTGGCGAAGTCCAGCAGGGAGAGGGCGCCGGTGTCCGCGTGCTCGCGGACCAGGAGCGCGTGCCCGTCACCGTCGATCGGGACGCCCGGGGCTTCGCCGCGCCAGACCGTCCGTCCCGAGGCGAGATCGAAGACCTGCGGCCTGCCGGTGTCGGTGGACGCGGCGATCCGGCGGCCCTCGCCGATCAGATCGAGGCCGGTGCTGGACGGCGCGAGCCGCCTCTCGCACTCGCCGCCGGCGTCGCGACCCGCATAGACCTTCCTGGTCCATTCGCGGTGAGCGGTCTCCGCCTCGGTCGCGGAGACGGTGACCGTGCAGTTCTCGTCGCCGGACGGAGGGTCGTGGTCCGTGCTGACCAGCGTCCGTCCGACCACCACCGAGTACCAGCCGCTCCCGTCGGCGCTCTTCCCTCCCGCCGGGGGCAGGGGCCGGTCGTCGCCGCGGCGGGAGGCGAAGATCTGATCGGTGTCCGGGACGAGCGGCCGCCGCACCCCGACCGCCGTGTCGGCCGCCCGGACGTCGTCGCTCCCGAGCCTCCAGCGGACCTTCCCGGTCCGCAGATCCCTCCGGGTGATCTCGCAGTCGGCTCCCTCGCCGCAGACGGTGGTGAGGACGGCGTCCGTCGTGACCTGCGCCTTCGTGACCGGGCCGTCCTGCCAGAGCGTCCCGCCGCTCGCCGGGTCGATGACGCTGAACCGGACCAGGTCGTCCGCGGAGCCCTTCCGCCGCTGCACGATCAGGTCGCCTGCCACGTCGACCTCGTCGTCCTCGCCCGAGGGCACCCGCCACAGCTCCCGCCCGGACCCGGGGTCGACGCCGAGGACCGCCCGGTCGTTCGCGATCACCGCGACCCGCCCGACGACCGCCGTGGTGTTCTCGCCGGTCGGCACGGACAGCGACCAGGCCGCGGGCGGGCCCTCGCGCGACGGAAGCTCCAGCGAGGCGGCGGAGCAGCCGGCCCCCGCCGCGGACACCAGAAGCACGAGGGCGGCACCGAGCCGGGAGCGGATCATCCCGACATCATCCCGGCCCGGCCTTCACGACCGCCATGGGCCGCCCGATCTTCTTGCGGCCGAGTATTGAACGTGTTCAAATAACCCGGGTGGGGCTCGTGTCGCGAGGCGGGGAGAACCGATGAGAATCGTGATGCCCGGAGGGACCGGGCAGGTGGGCGCGGTCCTGAACCGCGCGCTGTCCGCCGCCGGCCATGACGTCGTGGTCCTGACCAGGCGCCCGGCGCACGACCACGAGGTCGGCTGGGACGGCGAGACGCTCGGCCCCTGGACCGAGGCGATCGACGGCAGCGACGTGGTGGTCAACCTGGCCGGGCGCAGCGTGAGCTGCCGTTACACGCCGGCCACCCTTCAGGCCATGATGGATTCGCGGGTGCGCTCCACCCGGGTGGTCGGTGCGGCGATCGCCGGCGCCGCGAAGCCTCCCTCGGTCTGGCTCCAGATGAGCACCGCCACCGTCTACGCCCACCGCTTCGACGCGCCCAACGACGAGGCGACCGGCGTGATCGGCGGCACCGAGCCCGGCGTCCCCGGCTACTGGGCCTACAGCGTGAAGATCGCCAAGGAGTGGGAGCGGGCGCAGCGGCAGGCCGGGACGCCGTCCACCCGCAAGGTCGCCCTGCGTTCCGCCATGGTGATGAGCCCCGATCGCGGCGGGGTCTTCGACTACCTGCTCTGGCTGGCCAGGCTCGGCCTCGGTGGCCCGGTCGCGGGCGGTGCGCAGTACGTGTCCTGGATCCACGACCAGGATTTCGTCCGCGCAGTGGAGTTCCTGATAGCCAGGGACGACATCGTCGGCCCGGTGAACCTCGCGGCCCCCGGCCCCGTCCCGCAGCGCTCCTTGATGCGGACACTGCGCACCGCGTGGGGCGTCCCGGTAGGCCTGCCCGCAACGAAATGGATGGCCGAACTAGGAGCGCTCGCACTGCGCACGGACACCGAGCTACTCCTGAAAAGCCGCCGCGTAGTCCCCGGCCGCCTCCTCGAATCAGGCTTCACCTTCCACCACCCCCACTGGCAAGAAGCCGCCGAAGACCTCGTACGACGTGTGCGCACCTCGCGTTAGCGGCCGCCCTCCGGGGCATCCCGACTCGAAGAATTTTCGCGTTCTGTCAAGAGAGGGTGTTCGGGGTGAGGAACCTTCCCAAGGCGTCAAGAATGATGTTCTTGCTGCTGGGCGCTGTCAGCGCAGCTTGTACTAGGGACGGGCGCTTGGCGTAGTCGGCTTCCTTAAGGGTCGCGGGCAGCCGTGCATCCCGGTAGGACGGCGAGGTCAGCTGCGAGGCGTTCCAGACGATCGGGCGAAGCGCCGCGATCACGCATCCATTGGAAGTTGATCGACAACGTCGACTTGTTGGCCCCTGTGTAGATGCTCCATATGGCGGCTTCGTCGTTGCCCATATGGAACCAGGCCGTGGCCGAGGGATGCGCGCCTTCACCGAAGTAGTACCCGGCGAAGGCCGGATGGGTTTCGGCATGCCGATATACGGCTAGGAGAGTGTCCGCGACCTCGGGCGTGCAGTAATCATTGATGCTTTCGAGCAGGCTGTTCTCGTCCCAGAGGCTGCGTCCGCGCACCAGCACCGTGCGAGTGGTGACCGGTACCTCGCCGAGACCGTCGGCGTCCTCGGGGAGCTGGTTGTAGTCGGGAGCCGGGGTAACCGGTCCCAATGCCCGCAGGATTCCCGCTGCGATTCTCTCCAGCCAGTCGATGACGTCGTCCGCGGAGTCCGCCGTGATGGCGGCGCGTCCGCTTCTGGTTTCCGGATCGCGGTCGGCGGTATGGGCGATGGCGTTACGACGATATGCGATCTCCCGCAGCCTGGTGCGCACGACGTCAGCGGTGATCGGTTCGGCGTCCGGCTGTTCGTTGAGGATTTCAGCCACCCGCGGCCAGAGATTCACGGTGCTGACGTAACCTAGACCTTCCTTGATCTTGTCAGGGTTCTGGAAGGTCATGAACCCGAAGAACTGCTCCAGGTGGGGCCGGATCGCCTCGGTGAGCGGCTGCCGATGGTGTTGGACCCTCTCGAACAGATCGATACTGATGGTCAGCTTGCTGAACTTGGGCGGTCGGGTCATCGCCGGCTGAGCGAGGACGACCGCTCGGTCAACGATCTCTCCTGTCACCCAGTGGTCGAGCGCCGCGACTGCCTGCACCCACGCGGCGCGGTACAGATCGTCGACGTCGAATGCTCCGACCTTCAGTTGCGCGAGCCGACGCCCACCTTCGACCAGTTGGCGGGCGTAGTTGAGATTCTGCTGGAACTCCAGGAAGGCTTCAGTGGCCTCGGGAACTTGCACTTCGTCCTCGGCTTCACGGTTCGGGGGATGACCAACGCGGCAGAAGAGGGCGCCGTTTGACAGGGTAGGGGATTTGTCGTGCGAGCATTCCGGACGAAGCCGTGACGGGCCCCTTGTTGAGTACTAGCCGGGAAGATGCCGATTGAATACCTGAGGTCAGGGATGTTCGGGGGTGGGGGTTAGCGGCAAGGTTGGGGCGTTCGTTCCGGACGGCGCCCCTGAGGTGTCCTGCCGGGCGGGCGGACTTCAGGGGGAGTCCGTTGTGATCGGCGGCGGCCGAGGCGGGCGGGTGTGGGAACCCGGCCTTTCTCGTGGCGTGGCTCCCCCGCGCATGCGAGGGGGCCACAGGTGGGCAGGACCGCTTCCACGACGCCGTTCGTGCTGTTCGGGCCGATGGTCCGGCGGGTCGACCGGACGAGCGTCACCGTCGTCGTCGGCGTGCGGGAACGCTGCCAGGCGACGCTCAAGGTGTTCCCGGCCGGGGACGGGCCGGAGTACCCGAGAGGCGCGCCGGAGATGTCGGCCGCGGCGCCGACGGTCCGGTTAGGAGAGTCCCTGCACGTCGTGGCGGTGACGGTGCAGGGCACGCTGGCCGCGGGACGCCTGTACGGCTACGACATCGACTTCGGCGGCGAGCGGGGGAGCCTGTTCGGCGCGGGGGTCGTGCACGCCGACCCGGCCGAGGCCGCGCGGGCGCTCACCTACCCGGGCGGTCCCGGTTACCCGACCTTCCCGACGCCGCCGGACGACCCGAACGACCTGCGCGTGTTCCACGGGTCGTGCCGCAAGCCCCACGGCGAGGGGTACGACCTGCTGCCGTCGCTCGACCACATCGTGCGCGTGAACGTCGGGGACCCGCGCCTGCGGCCCCAGCAAATGATCATGACGGGGGACCAGATCTACGCCGACGCCGTGGCGGACCCGCTGCTGGTGATGATCCAGCAGGTCACCGCGCGGCTGGGGATGGCCGCCGAGACCCTGCCGGCGGACGGCGGCCCGGCCGACACGGCGCTGCGTCCCGGGCTGCGCGCCGACGTGGTGCACGGGCAGGCGCACTTCACCTCCGGCCACTGCGACAGCCACCTGATGTCGTTCCGCGAGTACGCCGGGATGTACCTGCTGGTCTGGTCGGACGTGCTCTGGGACGAGACCCTCCCGAGGTTCGAGGACGTCTTCCCCGAGGACACCGCGGTCCTGAAGGACCCGGCGCGGCGCAGGCCCGGCGAGGACGTCCACAGCCTGATCGTGCGGGGGCTGCCGTACCGGCCGTTCAAGCACCAGAAGGCGATCGCCGAACGGTTCGTCCGGTGGCGGGAGGCCGCGCCGCGGCTGGAGGAGTTCCGCGAGGGGCTCGGCCTGGTCCGCCGGGCGCTGGCCAACACCCCCACGTACATGATCTTCGATGACCACGACGTCTCCGACGACTGGAACATCGGCACCGACTGGATCACCAAGGCCGTCATCGCCGACGGGCTCGGCCGGCGGATGGTGCGCAACGCGCTGGCCGCCTACTCGGTGTTCCAGGGATGGGGCAACACGCCCGACCGGTTCGCGGACGGGCGGCCGGGCCGCGCGATGCTCGGCGCCCTGGAGCGGTGGCTGGCCGCGCCCGGCGCCGCCGACGACGCGGCGCTGCGCACCGCCCTCGGCCTGCCCCTGGAGCTGAAGTACGGCGTCCAGGTGAAGCCGCCCGCGGCGGACATGCTGTCCTACCACTACACGATCACGTGGCCGCGGTACCAGCTCGTCGTCCTGGACACCCGGACCTGGCGCCGGTACTTCGGCCAGCGGGGCGTGCTGCTGTACGACGACGGCCCGCTGGAGGCGATGCTGGCCGCGGAGCCGCCGCTCGGCGACGACGCGGTGACGATCGTGGCGCAGCCGACCGCGTTCCTCGGGGTGCCGGCCGTCGAGCAGATCGTGCAGCCGCTCTTCAAGGCCGTCGGCGGCCGGTACGAGGCCGACGCGGAGGACGCCTGGTTCCACGACGACGCGTCGATGCACAAGACGATCGGCCGGCTCTGCGCCGCGGCGCCGCCCGGCGAGGACGGGGTGCGGCGGCGCCGGCTCGTCCTGCTCGGCGGGGACGTCCACTACGGCTTCGCCGAGCGGACGCGGTTCTCGGCGGTGCTCCCGTACGCCTGCGGCCCCGACCGGAGCAGGCCGTACGAGGGGGAGAACCGGACCGAGGCGGTGCTGGCCACGTTCGTGGCGAGCGCGCTGCGCAACCAGGACTTCAAGACCACGCTGCTCAACTGGACGGGATTCGAGGTCGGCGACGACGTCCCGCACCTGCACTACGTCGGCTGGGCCGCCGAGGACCGCGGCGGGGCGCGCCGGCAGGTGGGCGTCGAGGTACCGCTGACGGGCGGCGACCCGGTCGGCTGGTCGGTGCAGGGCAAGCCGTCGGTGGGCGAGCTGACCCCGGGACGGATGCTGACCGTCAAGCCCGAATGGCGGCTGGCCAGCCGGTTCGTCCGGCACGTGGAGGACGATCCCCGGCGGCCCGCCGGGACGCCGGTCCCGGTGGGCGACCCGACCGGCAGGACCGGGCCGGAGGCGCTCGCCGAGTACCTGGCGGCGTCCCGCGACTTCGACGGCTACCTCGGCGACTGGGGCAGCGGCAAGGAGATCGTCGGCTACTGCAACCTCGGGGAGCTGCGCTTCTCGTGGGGGGACGGGGAGGCCAAGAAGGCCACGCAGATCCTCTGGTGGCACCTCGACGACCGGCCGGAGCCGGGCCCGCTGACGACGTTCGAGGTCGGCATGGAGTTCGGACCGTCCCTCACCGAGGACATCCCCTACGGCTTCGTGCTGCGGGAGTACGACCACGACGCGCGCGGCGGCGACGAGGCCGTCTACGACGGGCTGCGCCGCCCCGCCTCCGTCTCCGCCGGGACGGCCGTGGAGCGGCTGCAGAAGGACCTGGCCGAACTCGGCTTCGGCGCCCCTCCGCCGCGCTACGGAACCTACGACACCGACACCGTCCGCATGGTGCGGGAGTTCCAGACCTACGCGCGGCGCGCCCGCGCGGCGCGCGACACCGGTGTCGCCGCCGTCCGCTACTCCGACCGCCTGGAACCGGTGGACGTGCCGGACGCCGACCGGTACGTCGGCCCGGCGAGCGGGGTCGCCGACCTGCCCACCCAGCTCGCGATCGCGAGGTGGAAGCGGAATCGGTGGCGCTGCCCGGTGGTGGTCGAGGGCTGGCGGACGGCCGGGACGACCCTCGTCGAGCTGGTCGACGCCAACGTGTGGGGGGCGGGGCAGGCCTCGGCGTCCACCACCCTGTTCGCGCGGGACGTCGCGGGCGCCGCCGCCGGCCCGGCGCCGCCCGGCCATCCGGAGCTGACGCCGCTCGGCGCGGTCGCCGTCGACCCGTCGTATCCGGAGGGTGCGGGGCCGGTGGTGCCGGGGCGTTCGGAGCTGCTGCCCGAACACCTGCTGCCGCGGCTGCCGGACGGCCCGTCCGGGCCGACGCTGGCGCGGCTCGTCGCCGGCCGGTCCGACGAGCACGTGGCGAAGCAGCTGTCGACGTTCAAGGTGCTGCGGGGCGTCGCCGAGGCGACGGCCGGGGCCTGGTTCGACGCCGTCACCGCCAACGACGCCGCGCTGCTGCGCCTCGGGCCGTTCGGCTGGGCGGGCGACGGACCGTTCCCGCCCGCCACGACCGTGCGGCCGCAGCGGGAGTGGTCGGGGGAGCTGTGGGCCTACCTGGCCTTCCTGCGCGCCACCGACCGCGACGCCTTCGACTCGCTGACGGGCGGCGGCGGGCTCGTCCCGCTGCCCGGCTGGGGGGCGGACGGCGCCGGGCTGCTCGACACGGGGCTGCGGGTGCCGAGGTCGCGGCCGACGCTCACCGGGGAGAACGGCAGGCCGGGCGCGCCGCTGACGCACGAGTTCACCCTCGGCGTGTTCCGCGACTGGCACTGGATCCACCGGTTCGTCGCCGCGACCCGGACGGACGCCGCGGTCCGCCGCGGTTTCTGGAAGGCGGCCCGGCAGCGGCTGCACGACCTGCTCGCCGCGCCGTGGGACGGCCCGGCGGCGCCGTCGACCGTGCAGTACGTGCGCGGAGCCGACGGCAACCCGCGCCCGGCGCGGGTCGGGGACCTGTTCACCTCCGAGCGGGCGGCGGGGATGCTCAGCTGCGCGCACCTGCTCGAACCCGGGTTCGTCCTGTCGGCGGCCGACCCGGGCGCGGCCGAGCCGCCCGAGAGCCGGTTCGCGGGACGGGCCGCGACGCCCCTGCACCAGGTGCTGGAGGCCGCGAAGGCGACCGGCCCGGACTTCTCCGGCCCGGCCCACGACTGGACCGACGACCACGAGACCGCGCTGATCGCCGCGCTGGCGCGGGCGACGGCGACGCGCGCCGCGCTCGCGGCACCGGTCGATTCGGTGCGGAAATGGCCCTCCTGGCCCACCGGAACCCCCTACACCCTGCCGATCGAAGCACTGCCTCCCGCCGAGCGGAACCTGTCCGGACTGCGCCGCTCCCTGCGCCTGGACACCGACGATCTGCCCAGGAGGCAGCCGTGACGGACAAGACGGAGCCGGCAGCGGACGGCGCCACGGCGGCGGCGTCCGGGGACCCCGAGCGCGGCGTCCTCGCCCAGATCCTCACCGAGTTCGCCCTCTTCGCGGAGCCGGCGCGGTCGGCGGCCGACCCGTGGCGGCGCAACCATCTGCTGCGCGCGCTGGGCTGGGACCTGGGCCCGCTGATCGGCTACGACTCGCAGGCCTTCCAGGAGTGGGCGGACGGGATCGACCGCGCGGTCAAGGACATGGCCGAGGCCGCCGCCGAACTGCCGCGCGACTCGCTCGGCGGCGTGATCAAGGCGTTCCAGAAGCTCGGCGAGGCCGCCGGGCCGCTGAAGGCCCTGCCGCCCAAGGTCGGCGGCGAGGTGCCGGACGAGCTGTTCGACGCCATGCTCGGCGACCTGCTGAACCATCTCCCGGCCGCCTACCTCGCGCGCCGCGCCCGCTGGACGCTGCCGGCCGCGGTGCTGCTGGGGATCGTGACCCCGGCGGCCGACCAGGCCGACCCCAGTCCGCCGATGCCGCCCGGGGACAACCCGATCCGGCTGCCGCGGCGCCGGACCGAGGTCCACCCGGACCGGCTGATCGACCTGCTGTCCGACCCCGGGGCGTACTTCCGGGCGCTGTACGTTCCGGACGGACTGGACACGCCGGAGGCGGTCGACAGGGCCGCGGCCCGCATCCTCCCCAAAGCGGCGGAGCTGCTGCGCGGTCTCGGCCTGGACGCCGCCTGCGGCGTCCGGCCCGGCGTCGGCCCGGACCTCGGGCCGGACGGCGCGCGGCTCGCCGGGCACCTGCTGTCGGTGCGCGCCCGGATCCCGGACGCGGACGGCGGGGACGAGGTGGAGCTCGGGGCGAACTTCGGCCTCGGCCTCATCGACGGAAGGCCGGCCCTGGTCGTCGTCCCGCGCCTGGCGGCGCACGTGGCGGGCCGGGCCGGCGGCTGGAACGTCAGCGGCGACCTGGAGGTGTCCGCCGAAGCGTTCGCGTTCGGTCCGGGCGGCGTCACGGTGGCGGGCGCGGACCCGGCGGTGCGGGTCGCGGCGGAGGTGGCGCGGATCTCGGCGCCCGACGGGCCGGCCTGGGTGGTGGGTGCGCCCGACGGCGTGCACCTGGCGGTCGGCGAGCTGGTGCTCGCCCTGCGCGCCGCGCTCGGCGCCGGGCGCGACGACATCGAGGTCGGCGTGCGGGCCGGCCGGGCGGAGGTCGTGCTCGCGGGCGGCGACGGCGACGGCTTCGTCAAGCGGGTCCTGCCGCACGAGAAGGTGTCGATCCCGTTCGAGCTCGGGGTGGCGTGGTCGCACCGCGCCGGCCTGCACCTCACCGGGGCCGCCGGCCTGGTCGCGGAGTTCCCGGTGCACGGCACGGTGCTCGGGGTCAGCCCGGAGATGGTCCGGATCGGCGTCGACGCGTCCCTCGCGGACGAGGCGGTCTCCGCGTGGGCGACCGCCACCGTCTCGGTGCGGCTGGGCCGGCTCACCGCGGTGGTCGAGGACGTCGGCGTCGCCGCCGACCTCACCTTCCCCGCCGGCGGCGGCAACCTCGGCCGGGCGAACCTGGCGCCGCGCTTCAAGGCGCCGTCCGGCCTCGGGCTCCACCTGCTGCTCGGCGTGGTGGACGGCGGCGGCTACCTGTCCATCGACGAGCCGCGCGGGATGTACTCGGGCGCCTTCCAGTTCGGGATGGCGAGCAGCATCGCGCCCGGTTCGAGCGGGTTCCGCCTCCAGGCGGTCGCCGTCCTCAACACGAAGACCGCGGACGGCAAGCCGCTCACCGGGCGGGACGGGAGCGAGAGCTACTCGCTGCTGGTGTCCGGGTCGTTCCAGTGGCGTCCCGGCCTGGTCCTGCCGGCCGGCATCACCCTCACCGGGCTCGGCGCCGTCCTCGGCCTCAACCGCCGCGCCAACCTGGAGGAGCTGCGCAACGCGACCCGTTCGCGGAGCCTCGACGCGGTGCTGTTCCCGGCGGACCCGGTGGGCAACGCCCCGGCGGTCGTCGCCACGCTCGGGCGGATGTTCCCGCCCGACCCGGCGGGCACGCTCGTCGGGATCATGGCCCGGCTGGAGTGGCTGGCCGGCGTCGTCCGCGCCGACCTCGGCATCATGATCGAGTTCCCGGAACCGATCCGGCTGATCGTGCTGGGCCGGCTGCTGATCAACTTCCAGGAGGCGGGGAAGTTCCAGCTCGACGTGGTCGGCACGCTCGACCCCGCCGCGGGGGAGGCGTCCCTCGACGGCAGCCTCGTCGACTCCAAGCTGTTCGGCCGCCCGGTCAGCGGCGACATGGCGCTGCGGCTGCGGTGGAAGGGCGAGAAGAACTTCGCCGTGTCCATCGGCGGCTTCCACCCGGCCTTCCCCGCGCCCGTGGGCTTCCCGGAGCTGAAGCGCTTCTCCATCAACCTCAACAAGAGCAACGACCTGCTGCGCGTCGAGGCGTACCTCGCCGTCACGAGCAACAGCGTCCAGTTCGGCGGGGCGCTCAACCTGCACTTCGAGTTCTGGGAACTGCTCGTGGACGGCCGCGCCTGGCTGGACGCGGCCATCCAGTTCAAGCCGTTCTGGCTGACCGCCGAGCTCGGCGCGACCGTGTCGGTGAAGTGGGGCGACCGGACCCTGCTCGCCCTCACCCTCCTCATCGGCATCAGCGGTCCCGGCCCCTGGCGGGCGCACGGCGA
Organism: Actinomadura sp. NPDC049753; assembly: GCF_040674655.1. Taxonomy (NCBI): domain Bacteria; kingdom Bacillati; phylum Actinomycetota; class Actinomycetes; order Streptosporangiales; family Thermomonosporaceae; genus Actinomadura; species Actinomadura sp. NPDC049753. Next base: position 82,574 of record NZ_JBFARL010000008.1, read on the forward strand.
GGTCAGCGTCCACTTCCTCTGCTGGGAGATCAGCAAGCGCTTCGACAAGGAGCTCGGCGACCCGGCCGAGAAGCAGCGGGAGGCGTTCGTCGACGCGGCCCTCCTCCTGCTGGAGACGCTCAAGCAGCCGGCGACCTGGGACGTCACGACCCCGGACACCGGCGGGGAGATGGCCGCGCTCACCACTCCCGAGACGGCCGCGGGCCAGATCGTGATGCACCCGGGCACCGTCCTCGGCGTCCGGCAGAACCTGCTGCCGCTCGGCGTGGACCTGGACCGCATCGGCACCAGCCGCGTCCAGGGCGCCCGCCGCTTCGACGTCACCTCGTTCACCCTCGGCGGGGAGCCCGGCGACCTCGGCGACCCGATCCACGACTACTACGCGCCGGGCCAGTTCTTCGACCTGACGATGCCGGAGATGGTCGAGCGGCCGCAGTCCGAGCGCCGCGAGGCGGGCCGGAGGCTCGTGGCCCGCGGCGGGACGGCCCTCCCGGACGCCGCGCTGACCGTGTTCGCCGCGGCGGGCGGCGACGAGTCCTACGACCGGATCGTCATCGACGACCCGGACGCCGCGGGCCGACCCCTGCCGGAGGCGCCCGGCGCCGCCCGCCGCGACGGCGCCGGGCGCTCCGCGGCGCGCGACGGCGCCCTGCTCGCCGCGCTCGCCGGGAACGGTCCCGCCGCGAACGCCCGGACGCGGAGCACCGGTTCCGCCCGCTTCGCCGCGCGGCCGCTCGCCGCCCGGATCGACCACTCGGAGGTGTCCTGACATGGCGGCCGGACTGCGCTTCCTGCCCTGGGTCCGCGACGGCCTGGCCCGCGCCGTCACCGGGACCGATCCGCGGACCGGGCCCCTGCCGCGCGTGCGCGGCGAGATCCCGCTGCGCGTGGAGTTCACCGCCGACGACGGGCAGGTGGTCCCCGCCGCCACCACCGCGGTGATCCACGGCCCCGGCGACGTCACCGGCCTGGACGACCGCCAGATCATCCGGAGCTTCCCGGCGCCCGGCACCGACGGCGCGGAGGACACCCTGTTCGCCGCGGTCGAGTTCGACCGTCCCGACCTGCCCTGGGCGTTCACCCCCGCCGAGGCCGACGGCCAGGGGCGGCTCCGCCCCTGGCTCGTCCTGGTGGCCGTCCCGGCGGCGGACGCGGAGCTCGCCGCGCCCGCCGGGTCGCTGCCGACCCTCACCTGCGAGGTCGGCGAGCTGCCGCCGCTGGGGGAGTCGTGGGCGTGGGCGCACGCCCAGGTGCTGGTCACCGGGGACGGCGACGACGTCGAGGACGTCCTGCGCGACCACCCCGAGCGCACGCTGTCGCGGCTCGTCTGCCCCCGCCGGCTCCGCGCGGGCACGCGCTACCACGCGGCGGTGGTCCCCGCCTTCGAGGCGGGGCGGCTGGCCGGCACGGGCGGGCGGGCTCCGCAGGCCGGGGAGCTGGCGCCCGCCTGGGGGCCGGGTTCCCCGAAGCCGGACCCGGGAGACGTCGTCGTGCTGCCCGCCTACCACCACTGGTCGTTCACGACCGGCCCGGACGGCGACTTCGAGTCCCTCGTCCGCAGGCTGCGCGCGCGCCCGCTGCCGCCCGAGGTCGGCAAGCGGCCGGTGGACGTCTCGGCGCCCGGCGGCGGCCTGCCCGCCACCGAGCCCCCGGGCCGGGAGGGCACCTCGGTGCTCGGCTTCGAGGGCGCGCTCGCCTCGCCGGCGATGGAGCCGACCGTCTGGGACGAGGCGGTCCGGGCCTCCTGGCGGCAGGTCATCGAGCTGCTTCTGCAGGACACCGACGAATGGCTCACCCCGCCGCTGTACGGCGCCGCCCACGCGGAGGCGACGGGCCTGCCCGCGGGCGAACCGGAGTGGCTGCGGGAGCTGAACCTCGATCCGCGCCACCGGGCCGCCGCCGCGCTGGGCACCGAGGTCGTGCGACGGCACCAGGAGGAGCTGGCCGCGGCCGCGTGGGAGGCGGCGGCCGCCGTCCGGGACCTGAACGAGCGGCTGCTGGCCGGGCAGGCGGCGCGGGAGGTGTCGGCCGCGCTGCACGCCAAGCGGCTCGACCCCGGGCAGCCCGGCCGGGCCCTCATAGGTCTTGGAGCCGATGATGCCCGCGACGTGGGTGCCGTGGCCGTTGCAGTCACGTCCGTCGCCGTTGAACCTGCTCGCCGCCCAGGCGATCGA
>NZ_JBFARL010000009.1:0-80844 GCF_040674655.1 Actinomadura sp. NPDC049753
GTCGCCTCCGGGCCCCGCGCGCGGAGCGTCTCGACGGCGCGCCCCCACAGGTCGGCCGCGGCGCCGTGCGCGAACCGCGCCTCGGCGGCCTCGGCGGCGCGCCGCGCGTACCGGACGGCCTTGTCCGGGTCGGTGCCGGATTCGAGGTAATGGTGCGCGAGCGCGGCGGCCTCGCCCGGGAGGTGGCGTTCCAGCGCGGCGGCGACGCGGCCGTGCACGCGGGTGAGGCGGGCCCTGGACACGCCGGCGTAGAGAGTGTCGCGGACGAGGGCGTGCGCGAACCGGATCCGGCCGGGCGCGGGCTCGGTGACGAGACCCGCGGCCAGGCCGGCCTCCACGGCCTCGATCACCGTCTCCTCGTCCCCCGCCAGGTCGGTCAGGACGCGCAGGTCGGCGTCCCGGCCGATGACGGCGGCGTCGCGCAGCACCGTCTGGACCGGTCCCGGCAGCCGCGCGACACGGCGGCGCAGCACGTCGCCGACGCCGGCGGGGACCCGGCGGGTGGCGGCGGGCAGCCCCTCGGCGTCCAGGAGCCGGGCCGTCTCCCGGGTGAAGAACGGGTTGCCGCCCGTGCGCTCGGCGATCGCGGACAGCTCCGCGTCGTCCAGGCCGGTGGCGCAGGTGTCGCGGACGAGGGCCGCGACCTCCGCCGGCGACAGCCCGGCCAGCTCGATCCGCGCGGGCTCGTGCCGGGCGAGCGCGGCCAGCGCGGCGGCGAGGCCGTCCGGCACCTCAGTCTGGCGGAACGTGGCCAGCAGCAGGACGCGGCGGTCCCGCAGCCGCCCGGCGAGCCGGATCAGCAGGGCGAGGGTCTCCTCGTCGGCCCAGTGCAGGTCGTCCAGGACGAGCAGGAGCGGCGCCGTGTCCGCGAGCTCGGCGAGGTAGTCGCCGACGGCCAGGTGGAGCCGGAACCGCCCCGTGACGACGTCGGCGTCGCCGCGCCCGATGGCGGAGTCGTCCAGGAGGGCCCCGAGCCGTCCGGCGAGGCCCTCGGCGGGCGGGGCGGCGGCCGACAGGTCGCGCAGCAGTTCGGCCCAGGGCCAGGCGGCGGGCGCTCCGGCGGTCTCCGGCGCCGTCCCCCACGCGCACGTCCAGCCCCGGCCGGCCAGGTCGCGCGCGAGCCTCTCGGCGAGCGCTGTCTTGCCCATCCCGGCGTCCCCGCAGACGATGACGACGCCGCCGCGGCCCGCCGCGGCGTTCCCGGCGGCCTCCTCCAGCCGCGCCAGTTCCTGGACGCGGCCGACGAAGGCCGGGCCCTCGCCGGGACGGGGCGCGGACGCGAGCCGCAGGGCGGGACGCGGCGGCGCCGGCCGTTCCGGCTCCCCCAGCGCGGGCTCCTGCGCCAGGATGTCGCTCTCCAGGCGGCGCAGCGCCGGACCGGGATCGACGCCGAGCTGCTCGGTCAGGGCCGCGCGGGCGCGCCGCAGCGCGGCGAGGGCGTCGCCCTGGCGCCCGGCGCGGTAGAGGGCGAGGGACAGCAGCCGCCACGCCTCCTCGCGCAGCGGGTTGGCGGCGGCGTGGGTCTCCAGGTCGGGGACGGCCTCGGCGGCCGATCCGAGCCTCAGCATGGCCCCCGCGCGGTGCTCGACCGCCAGCCGGCGCCGCTCGTCCAGGCGGGCGGCCTCGGCCGCGGCCCACGGCAGGTCGCCGAACTCGGCGTAGGCGGGCCCGCGCCACTCGGCGAGCGCCGCCTCCGCGCGGCGGCGCGCCTCCCGCGGGTCGGCCGCGGCCAGCTCGGCGGCCTCGTCGATCAGCGCGTCGAACCGCCACGCGTCGACGGAGCCGTCCGGCAGCCGGAGCGCGTACCCCGGCGGCTCGGTGACCAGGATCCGCGCGGGCGTGCGGGGCGGGCGGTCCGGTTCGAGCGCGCGGCGCAGGTGGGACACGAAGGACTGGAGGCCGGCGGCGGCGCGCGGTGGGGGCGTGCCCGCCCACAGCTCGTCGACGAGCCTGTCGGCGGGCACCATGCGGCCCCGCGCGGCGACGAGGCGGGCGAGCACGGAGCGCTGCCGGTGACCGCCGAGGTCGGCGGCGGTTCCGGCCACCTCGGCCCCGAAGGCCCCGAGAACGCGTACGACTGGCGACATGTCCCGATCAGCCTAACCGGGACATGCCGCCCTTCTTGGATCGCTCCCCGGCTACGCGCGGCTGGGCTCGGGGCGCCGCTCGGTCGGCCGCGCGGGCGCCGCGCCGCCGTGCAGGTCGATCGCCGGCAGCACCCGGGCGAGCGGCCCCGGCAGCCACCAGTTCGCCCGTCCGAGCAGCGACATCGTGGCCGGCACCAGCACCAGGCGCACGACCGTCGCGTCCAGCGCCACCGCGACCGCCAGCCCGACCCCCATCTGCTTGATCACCAGGCCGGGGTCGGCGGCGAAACCGAGGAACACCGCCACCATGATCAGTGCCGCGCTGCTGATGACCCGGCCGGTCGCGGCGAGCCCGGTGGACACCGAGCCGCGCGCGTCGCCGTGCAGCAGCCATTCCTCCCGGACCCGCGAGAGCAGGAAGACCTCGTAGTCCATGGAGACGCCGAACAGGACGGCGAACATCAGCAGCAGGATGAACGACGACACCGGGACGCTGTGCGGGAGCCCGAGGAGTTCCGCGCCCCATCCCCACTGGAACACGGCCGTGAGCACCCCGTACGCGGCGCCGATCGACAGCAGGTTCATCACCGCGGCCTTCAGCGGCGCCAGCAGCGACCGGAACACGATCATCAGCATGACGAACGACGTCGCCACCACCACGCCGATCACCGGCCACAACCGGTCCGACAGCACCCGGGACAGGTCCACGTAGATGGCGGTCAGCCCGGTGACCTCGGTGTCCGGCGGCAGCACGTCGGCCCGGATCCGGTCGACGAGGCCGGTCACCCGCGCGTCCTGCGGCCCGTAGTCCGGCGTCACCATGATCACCGCGGCGTCGCCGCGCGGGGAGGTCTGCGGCGGCGCCACGGACGCGACGCCCTCGGTGGCCTCCAGCCGGTCCCGCAGCCCCGGCAGGGACGCCTCGTCGGTCCGGGTGAGGTCGACGGCGACGACGAGCGGCCCGTTCGCGCCCGCGCCGAAGCCCTCGGCGACCAGGTCGTAGGCCTGGCGGACGGTGTTGGACGTGGGCTCGCTGCTGGCGTCGCTCGGCCACGTCCGCATGCCGAGCGCGGGGGCGGCGAGGGTGAGCATCAGCACCCCGGCGGCGAGCAGCCACGGCCAGGGGTGCCGCCCGACGTGCACGGCCCAACGCCGCACCCGCGGCGACTGCACGGCGATCGCCGCGCCGGCCGCGCGGTCGCGGCGGCGCAGCACCCTGCGGCCGGCGAGGCCCAGCACGGCCGGCAGCAGCGTGACCGCGCTCAGCACGGTCGCCGCGACGACGATCCCGGTGGTGAACCCCATCGTCATGAACACCGGGATCCGCGACAGCACCAGCCCGCACAGCGCCAGCAGCACCGTGAACCCCGCGAAGATCACCGACAGGCCCGCGGTCGCGATGGCGCGTCCCACCGCCTCCGGGACGTCGAGGCCCTCCGCGAGCCCCTCCCGGTGGCGGGTCAGGACGAACAGCGCGTAGTCGATGCCGACCCCGAGCCCGACCATGGTGGCGAGCGTGGGAGCGGTGGTCGCGACGTCGGTGAACGCGGCGACCAGCGTGATCCCGGACACGCCGACGCCGAGCCCGGCCAGCGCGACGGCGAGCGGCAGCCCGGCCGCCACCACGGACCCGAACGCCAGCAGCAGGATGACCAGGGCCGCCACGATCCCGATCGCCTCGGCGACGCCGCCGGGCGCGGTCACGTTCTCGGGGACCTGGCCGCCGAACTCCACCTGGTAGCCGGCGGCGTCGAGGTTCCGCGTCGCCGACCGCAGCAGGTCGAGGGTCTCCTTGGGCCCGAGGTCGGTGACCGGCACCGAGTACCGGACGGTCACCATCGCGGTCGCGCCGCCCTTGCCGAGCTGCGCCGGGTCGACGCCGCTGACGTGCGGCAGCCTCCGCAGCTCTGCCGCCGCCGCTGCCAGCTCCGCCTGGTCGACCCTGCCCGACTCCGCGTGCACCACGACCCGCGCGTCGGCCCCCGCCAGCGCGGGGAGCCGCTCCTTCAGCAGGTCGGTGGCCTGCTGCGAGCCCGTCCCGGCGAGCGTGTAGTTGTCGTGCAGGGCGCCCCCGGCGACGCCGGACAGTCCGGCCATCGCGGCGACGAGCACCAGCCAGACGACGATGAACCGCCAGGGCCGCAGAGCGGCGGCCCTTCCCAGGCGGTAGAGCAGACGGGACATCACTTCTCCCCCAGAACGGCGCTGTTCGACGCTCCACAGGTTCGCGCGCCGCCCTTGCCGTCCACTTGGCGCCGACTTGCGGACCGCCGACCCGGCCCGGCGGACCGCCGAGCCGCCCGCCCCGCCCGCCCGCGATGCCCGTACGCTGGGGGGCGTGAGCGAGCTGAACGCCGAGGACGCGAAGATCATCACCCTGGCCAGGTCGGCGCGGGCCCGCACGGGCGCCGCCGAGGGCGCCGCCGTGCGCGACGAGACGGGCCGCACCTACTCCGCCACGAGCGTGGACCTGCCGTCCCTGAAGCTCTCGGCGCTCAAGGTCGCCGTCGCGATGGCCGTCTCCAGCGGTGCCGAGGACCTGGAGGCCGCCGCCGTCGTCACCGCCGCCGAGGCCGCCGACCCCGCCGACGTCGCCGCCGTCAGGGACCTCGGCCCCAAGGCCCCGGTCCTGCTCGCCGCCCCCGACGGCAGCGTCCGCGACATCGTCCGCGGCTAGGCCGGCCGGCGGCCGGGGCCGTCAGCGGGAGTGGTCCGAGGCCGCGCGGCTCCCGGCGTCAGCCGGCGGGGCGCCGAGCCTCCGCACCAGGACGGTCCCGACCCGGTTGCGGCGCCCGGCGATCGTCTCGGCCTTGAGGGACAGCACGGGGCCGGTCTCGCCGGTGGAGGCCTCGTTCGTGGCGACCTCGGCGGTGGACCCCTCGATCGGGACGCGGCCGAGCGCGTGCGCGAGCAGGCCGCCGACCGTCTCGACCTCCTCGGCGTCGATCTCCACGTCGAACAGCTCGGCGAGGTCCTCCACGGGCAGGCGGGCCGTGACGCGGGCCGCGTCGCCGGAGAGCCAGGTCACCGGCGGGTTCTCCACGTCGTACTCGTCGGTGATCTCACCGACGATCTCCTCCAGGATGTCCTCGATGGTGACCAGGCCCGCGGTGCCGCCGTACTCGTCGATGACGATCGCCACGTGGATCTGCCGGGCCTGCATCTCGCGCAGCAGCTCGTCGATCGGCTTGCTGTCGGGGACGTAGGTGGCGGGCCGCATGACCGAGTCGACCGTCTCGACCGACTCGCCCTCGCGGTGCTCCTGGCTGCGCCGGACGACGTCCTTGAGGTAGGCGATGCCGACGACGTCGTCCTCGTTCTCGCCGACGACGGGGATGCGGGAGAAGCCGCTCCGCAGCGCCAGCGACATCGCCTGCCGCAGGGTCTTCGTGCGCTCCACGAACACGATGTCGGTGCGCGGCACCATCACCTCGCGGACGAGGGTGTCGCCCAGCTCGAACACCGAGTGGATCATCTCCCGCTCGACCGGCTCGATCAGGCTGCGCTGCTCGGCGAGGTCGACCAGGTCGCGCAGCTCCGCCTCGGAGGCGAACGGGCCCTCCCGGAACCCCTTGCCCGGTGTGAGGGCGTTGCCGAGCAGGATCAGCAACCGCGGCAGGGGCCCGAACACCCGGGTCACCGGGTGGATCACGGCGGCGCCCGCCAGCGCGATCCGGTCGGCGTGCTGGATGCCGAGGGTGCGCGGCCCCACCCCGATCACCACGTAGCTGACGACGATCATCACGGCGGCGGCGGTGACGTAGGCGCGCCACGTCTCGTCCAGCCAGGAGATGCACAGGTTCGCGACGATCACGGTGGCGACCAGCTCGCAGCCGATCCGCAGCAGCAGGACCATGTTGACGTAGCGGGCCGGGTCGGCGACGACCTCCGCCAGCCGCCTGGCGCCGCGCCGCCCCTCCCGGAGCGCCTCCTCGACCGTGACGCGCGAGACCCGGGCGAGCGCCGTCTCGGTGCCGGCCAGCAGGCCCGCCAAGAAGACCAGGGCCACCGCCAGGGCGGACAGCCACGCCTGCGCCGTGCTCATCAACCGCCGCGTTTCTCCCGCCAGGAGGTGAGGAGCTCGGCCTGCAGGCCGAACATCTCCCGGTGCTCCTCCGGCTCGGCGTGGTCGTAGCCCAGGAGGTGCAGGATGCCGTGCGCGCACAGCAGCTCCAGCTCCTCCGCGGTGCTGTGCCCGGCCTCCCGCGCCTGCTTCTCGGCGACGGCGGGGCACAGCACGACGTCGCCGAGCAGCCCCGGGTCGGCCTCGCCGTCCTCGTCCGCGCCGCCGGACATGTGCCCGGGTCGCAGCTCGTCCATGGGGAACGACAGGACGTCGGTCGGGCCCGGCTCGTCCATCCACTTCTCGTGCAGCTCGGTCATCGCGTCCTCGTCGACCAGCAGCACCGACAGCTCCGCCAGCGGATGGACGCGCATCCCGTCCAGGACGTGCCGGGACAGGTCGGCGATGGCCTTCTCGTCGACCTCGGCGCCCGACTCGTTCAGCACCTCGATGCTCACTGCCGCCCCCGCTTGCGGGGGCCGCCGCGCGCCGCGCCCTGCTTGATCTGCGGGACCTGCTTCTCGTCGAACCGGTTGTAGGCGTCGACGATCTCGGTGACGAGCTTGTGGCGCACCACGTCGCGGCTGTCCAGCCGGGAGAAGTGGATGTCCTGGACGCCGTCCAGGATCTCCTGGACGACGCGCAGCCCGCTCAGCTGCCCGTTCGGCAGGTCGACCTGGGTGACGTCGCCGGTCACCACGACCTTCGACCCGAACCCGAGCCGGGTGAGGAACATCTTCATCTGCTCGGGCGAGGTGTTCTGCGCCTCGTCCAGGATGATGAACGAGTCGTTGAGGGTGCGGCCGCGCATGTACGCCAGGGGGGCGACCTCGATGGTGCCGGCGGCCATCAGGCGCGGGATCGAGTCGGGGTCGACCATGTCGTGGAGCGCGTCGTACAGGGGGCGCAGGTACGGGTCGATCTTCTCGTAGAGCGTTCCCGGCAGGAAGCCGAGCCGCTCGCCCGCCTCGACGGCGGGCCGCGTGAGGATGATCCGGTTGACCTGCTTGTCCTGCAGGGCGCGGACGGCCTTGGCCATGGCGAGGTACGTCTTGCCGGTGCCGGCCGGGCCGATGCCGAACACGATCGTGTGCTTGTCGATCGCGTCGACGTACCGCCGCTGGTTCAGCGTCTTCGGGCGGATGGTCCGGCCCCGGCTGGACAGCACGTCCAGGGTGAGGACCTCCGCGGGACGCGCGCCGCTCTCGCCGCGCAGCATCGCCAGGCTGCGCTCGACGGCGTCCGGGGTGAGCTGGGTGCCGCCCTTCAGCAGTTCGAGCATCTCGGTGAACAGCCGCGAGACGAGGTCGGTCTCGCCCTCGGGACCGGTCACGGTGATCTCGTTGCCGCGGACGTGGATGTCGATGCCGGCGCCGAAAGCGTGCTCGATCGCGTGGAGCAACTCATCCCGGGAGCCGAGCAGGCTCACCATCGAATGGTCGTCCGGCACCACGATCTTGATCTGCGAGCGCGAGCCTGTCCGGTCGTCGCGCCCCGTGCGGGTTGCCCTCGCGTGAGTTGATTCGACCATCAGCCGGGCCTTGCGGCCTATCGGACCTGCCTTCTGTCTGCTCCGGGTGTCCTGGTGTACCGGTTCCATCGTACTGGCGACCCCCGACACACCGCCGCAGCATTTTCCGCGCGCGGCGGGCGGCTCAGCCGGGCGGCCAGTTCAGGCCACGTCCGCCCAGCACGTGGGCGTGCACGTGGAACACCGTCTGGCCCGCCTGGGAGCCGGTGTTGAACACGATCCGGTAGCCGGTCTCGGCGACGCCCTCGTCGGCGGCGACCGCGTGGGCCTCGCGCACCATCTCGGCGAGCAGTTCGGCGTCCGAGGCGGCCAGCTCACCGACCGTCGGGTGGTGGTCACGCGGGATGACCAGCACGTGCGTCGGCGCCTGGGGGTTGATGTCGCGGAACGCCACCGTCCCCGCCGACTCGCGGACGATCGTGGCGGGCACGTCCCCAGAAACGATCTTGCAGAACAGGCAGTCGGTCATCTGTCTCCCCTCGCGGCGGTCCGCGACCGCCCGGAAATCCTATCGGGACCGGCGCGGGCACGGATCGCGGCCGTTCGGCCGGACGGGGTTCCCGTCGATCGAATCCCCCGTAGCGGTCGGCATTTCGACCTGCCACTGGCTAAGGTTGTCAGCTCAGGCGTAACCCCCCGGTTCGCAAGGCGTTGCGGCACATCTCGCCCCCGGCGGGAACGCCCGGATCACGTCGGTCCGACGCGACCGTCCGAATGGACGGCGGGGGGCCGGCAAAGGCGGCGGATAGGTGACCGAGGCAAACCAGGACATGCCCTTTCGTAAACCGAACGACGAGGGTGCGCGTCCCACTGACGTGACCGAGACCCTCGTGGCCAGGGGCACGGCGGGCGCGGTGGCCGTCGCCTGGGACGCCGATCAGGCGGTGACCGCCCTCTACAGCGCCAACTACCGTTCGCTGGTGCGCCTGGCGGCCATGCTCGTCCGGGACGCGGGGACGGCCGAGGAGGTCGTGCAGGACGCGTTCGTCGCGATGCACGGCGGCTGGCGCCGGCTGCGCGACCCGGACAAGGCCCTGTCGTACCTGCGCCAGTCGGTGGTCAACCGGTCGCGATCGGTGCTCCGGCACCGCGCCGTCGTCGAGAAGTACGCCCCCAAGGGCCTGCCCGACGCGCCGAGCGCGGAAGCCGGCGCCATCGGAGAGCTGGAGCGCTCGGCGGTGATCGACGCGCTCTCCCGGCTCCCCGCACGCCAGCGGGAGGCGCTCGTCCTTCGCTACTACGCCGATCTGTCCGAAGCGGAGATCGCCAACGCGATGGGCATCTCCCGCGGCGCCGTGAAGAGTCATACGGCGCGCGGCATGACCGCGCTACGCAACGTCCTGGAGCAGTTCTCATGACCACCGACCCCCACGACGAGCACGGCGAGATCCTCCGCCGCGCCCTGCACGCGGAGGCGGACTCGGTCAACCCCGCGGGCGACGGCCTGGAGCGCATCCAGGCCCGTATCGCCGACGGCCGGCGCCGCCGGACCGGCCTCGGACGGTTCGGCCCGGCGCGCTTCGGGTTCGACCGGTTCACCGTGAACTGGGCGCGCCCCCTCCTCGCCGTGGCCGCGGCCGTGCTGATCGCCGGGCTGGGCGTGACGGCGCCGCAGACGATCGACATGATCCAGCAGTCGGTCGGCAGCAACAGCCCGTCCGGCGACGGGGGCGACGACAGCACCGGAGACCGCACCGGCCCGGGGGTCGACCCCGAGTTCCCGGTCCCGTCCTCGCCGGGCGCCAGCACGTCGGGCGAGCCGAGCACCCCGCAGACGCCGAGCACCAGTTCCTCGCCGGGGCTGTCGTCGTGCCGCATCCCCTCGCCGGGCGCCTCGGCCGGAACGACCGCCACGCCGACGCCGGCGACCACGCCGTGCCCGAGCGAGACCCCGACGCAGGCGCCGCCCACGACGCCGGCCCCGCCCACCTCCACGACGCCCGAGGCGCCGAGCAAGCCCACCGAGCAGCCGACGCAGTCCGCGACGAGCGAGCCCGCGGTGACGACCGAGCAGAACCCCGCCACCACCCCGTGACGGCGCCCGCCGGCGCTACCAGCGGCCGGTGGCGGCCAGCAGCACGCTGGCCGCCGCGACTCCCGCGGTCGAGGTGCGCAGGACGGTCGGGCCGAGCCGCGCGGGACGCCCGCCCGCGGCGGCGAAGCGTTCCAGCTCGTCCTCGCTGATCCCGCCCTCGGGGCCGACCACGAGGACGATGTCGCCCCGCGCGGGCGGCTCCACGGCGCTCAGCGGCGCCTCGGCCCCCTCGTGCAGGACCAGGGCCAGGGACGCGCCGGCGATCCGCTCGGCGACGTCCTCGGTGGACTCCAGCTCCGCCACCTCGGGCAGGCGACCGCGCCGCGCCTGCTTGCCGGCCTCGCGGGCGGTCGCGCGCCAGCGCCCGAGGGCCTTGTCGCGCCGCTCCGGGCGCCAGCGGGTGACGCACCGGGACGCCGACCACGGGACGATCTCGTCCACGCCGACCTCGGTCATGGTCTCGACCGCGAGCTCGCCCCTGTCGCCCTTCGGGAGGGCCTGGACGACCACGAGGCGGGGCGCGGGCGGGGGCTCCCGGTGCCGGGCCAGCACGTCCAGCGTGAGGGACGCCCGGTCGGCCGCGGTGACGACGCATTCGGCCAGCAGGCCCTCGCCGTCGGTCAGGTCGACCCGCTCCCCCGGCCGCAGCCGCCGCACGGCCGCCGCGTGCCGGCCCTCGGGCCCGTCCAACAGGACGCGGTCGCGTTCCAGCTCGGCCGTCCCGGCGAGGAAGACCGGCGGGCTCATCCGAGCCGTCCGGGGGAACCGGGGCTCCGGCGGACGTCGCTCATCGCTGCCACCCTGCTCCTCAATCGCCGCGGCGGCCTTCCTCGTAGGCCGCCGCCACCGCGCTTCAGTGCTGGTTGAAGACGTCCTTGAGACGCGAGAACACGCCGCGCTGCCCGGGGGCGAACCTGCCGGGCGGGCGCTCCTCGCCGCGCAGCACCGCGAGCCGCCGCAGCAGCTCCTCCTGCTCCTCGTCGAGCTTGTTCGGCGTCTCCACGTTGACGTGGATCATCAGATCGCCGCGGCCGCTCTCGTTGAGGTGCCGGACGCCCCGGTTGTAGAGCGTGATGACCTGCCCCGACTGCGTGCCGGGCTTGATGTCGACGCTCTCGGCGGCGTCCAGCGTCTCGATCGTGACGCTGGTCCCGAGCGCCGCCGCCGTCATCGGGATCTCGACCGTGCAGTGCAGGTCGTCGCCCTCCCGCTCGAAGATCGGGTGCGGCTTCTCCACGATCTCCAGGAACAGGTCTCCGGGCGGGCCGCCGCCCGGGCCGATCTCGCCCTCGCCGGCGAGCTGGATGTGGATGCCGTTCTCCACGCCGGCCGGGATCTTGACCTTGACGGTGCGCCGCGTGCGGACCCGGCCGTCGCCGGAGCACTCGGTGCACGGGTTGCGGATCACCGAGCCGAAGCCGCCGCACGCCGGGCACGGCCGGGCCGTCATGACCTGGCCGAGGAACGAGCGCTGGACCTGCTGCACCTCTCCACGGCCGTGGCACGTCTCACACGTCTCCGGGTGGGTGCCGGGCGCGCAGCCCGACCCCTCGCAGGTCGTGCAGGCGACCGCCGTGTCGATGGACAGCTCGCGGGTGGTGCCGAACGCGGTCTCGGCGAGGTCGAGCTCGACCCGCAGCGTCGCGTTGCGGCCGCGCCGGGCGCGCGACCGCGGACCCCGCGAGGTCGCGGTGCCGAAGAAGGCGTCCATGATGTCGCTGAACGGGAACCCGGCGCCGCCGAACCCGCCGGCCCCGGCCCCGCCCGCGGACGCGAACGGGTCCGCGCCGAGGTCGTACATCTCGCGCTTCTTGGGGTCGGAGAGCACCTCGTAGGCCTGGGTGATCTCCTTGAACCGCTCCTGGGTCTCCGGATCCGGGTTGACGTCCGGGTGGAGTTCCCGCGCGAGCCGGCGGTAGGCCTTCTTGACCTCGTCGGCGCTGGCGTCCCGCCGGACGCCCAGGGTCGCGTAGTAGTCGTTCGCCACTTACGACCCCGCCAGGATCTGTCCCACGTAGCGTGCCACTGCCCGTACCGCTCCCATCGTGCTGGGGTAATCCATGCGTGTCGGCCCGAGCACTCCCAGCCGGGCCAGAGTGAGGTCGCCCACCCCGTAGTCGGCGGCGACGACCGAGGTCGACTTGAGCCCCAGGTCGGGGTTCTCGGTGCCGATCCGCACCGTAACTGTAGAGGAGTCGCCGGTCTCGCCGAGCAGCCGCATGAGGACCACCTGCTCCTCCAGCGCCACCAGCACCTCCCGCAGGCTCTGCGAGAAGTCCACGGCGGCGAGGTTGGCCGCCCCGGCGAAAACGATCTTCTCCTCGTGCTTCTCGACGAGCGTCTCCAGCAGGACCGACAGGACCGCCGCCGCCACCGGCCGCTCCTCCGGGCCCACCTTGTCGGGCAGGTCCGCCACGGCCGCAGGGACCTCGCCGAAGCCGAGCCCGTCCAGGCACGTGTTGAGCAACGCCCGCAGGTGGCCGATCGATTCCTCGGAGATCTGCCCGGTCTCGATGACGCGCTGCTCGACCCGGCCGGTGTTGGTGATCAGGACGAGCAGCAGCCGCCCCTCCGCCACCGGGACCAGCTCCACGTGCCGGACCGCCGAGCGGGTCAGCGACGGGTACTGCACCACCGCGACCTGCCGGGTCAGCTGCGCGAGCAGCCGCACCGTCCGGCCGACGACGTCGTCGAGGTCGTAGGCCCCCGACAGGAACGTCTCGATCGCGCGGCGCTCGGCGACCGACAGCGGCTTGATCGTGGACAGCCGGTCGACGAACAGCCGGTAGCCCTTGTCGGTGGGGACGCGCCCGGCGCTGGTGTGGGGCTGGGCGATGTAGCCCTGCTCCTCCAGCACCGCCATGTCGTTGCGGATGGTCGCGGGCGACACCCCGAGGTTGTGCCGGTCGGCCAGCGCCTTGGATCCCACCGGCTCGTTGGTGGAGACGTAGTCCTCGACGATGGCGCGCAGGACCGCTAGTTTCCGGTCGTCCAGCACGATGTCACCTCCTTCGTCCGGCCGGTCCGTGCCACTGGCACTCCTTGCTTTCGAGTGCCAAGTCTACGGCCCGGACGGCTCGACTGGAGCGCCCCCGCACTCTCCGCATGGCTGCGTGATCCTATCCGGCCGGGAAACCGGCGCCACGCCGAAGAACGCGGGGCGGCGCCGCGGGAGCGTCCCGCCCGGTTAATGTGCGGATCTGTGCGGAGTAAGAACTACGGAAACGACGTGCTGGGCGGCGACTGGCGCAGGCCCCGCAAGGGCCAGATCCCGGAGGTGCCCGCCGAGCCCGGCCTGGTCGCCGAGGATCCCGACAGCGGTTTCTGCGGCGCCGTGGTCGGCTGCGACAAGTTCGGCGTCACCCTGGAGGACCGGTTCGGCAAGCGCCGGGTGTTCCCGCTGACCAGGTCCGGGTTCCTCATCGACGGGAAACCGGTCACCCTCGTGCGGCCGGCCGCCGCGCCCGCGGGCCCGGCCCGGTCGGCCTCGGGGTCGATCGCCGTCCGGGGCCTGCGGGCGCAGGTCGCCAAGGAGAGCCGCATCTACGTGGAGGGCCTCCACGACGCCGAGCTGGTCGAGAAGATCTGGGGCCACGACCTGCGCGTCGAGGGCGTCGTCGTCGAGTACCTCGAAGGCGTCGACGACCTGCCCGCCATCGTCGAGGAGTTCGCCCCCGAGGAGGGACGGCGCCTCGGCGTCCTGGTCGACCACCTCGTGGAGGGGTCCAAGGAGTCGCGGATCGCCGCCCGGGTCACCTCGCCGCACGTCCTCGTCACCGGCCACCCGTTCATCGACATCTGGGAGGCCGTCAAGCCCGCGGCCGTCGGCATCCGCGCCTGGCCCCGCATCCCCCGCGGCGTCCCCTGGAAGGAAGGCGTGATCGCCGAACTCGGCTGGGGCGACGACACGGGCGCCGCCTGGAAACGCATCCTCGGCTCGGTGAACGCCTACACCGACCTGGAGCCCGCCCTCCTCGGCCGCGTGGAGGAACTCATCGACTTCGTGACTGGCTAGCCCAGGGGGGCGACCCCCTGGAACCCCCGTTGCGAGCCGGGCGATCCTCCCGCCACGGTGCTTGGTTTCCGTGCCCGTGCGGGTTCGTGACGTGTCGCTCCGGCCGCCCGACCCGTGCCCCGGCTCAGCTCAACTCCGAGAGCGTCATGATGTGGCACATCCAAGAGGGATGGAGCGCCTTTCACCCCTCGGCGCGTGGCGTGGTTCCGGTCGGCGCTGGTCAGGTGAGGGCTCGGACTACCGCGTCGGCCAGGAGGCGGCCCTTGAGGGTGAGGACTGCTCGGCCCTGCTCGTAGGGGGCGGGTTCGACCAGGCCGTCGGCTATCGCTCTGCGGGCGGCGCCGTCGTCCAGGAGATGGGCGGGGCAGCCCTGGGCGAGGCGCAGTTCGAGCATGACGCGTTCGATGTGCCGGTCGTCGTCGGTGAGGATCTCTCTGGCGTGGGCGGGGGTGGTGCCCTCGGCGAGGCGGGCGGCGTAGGCGGCGGGGTGCTTGACGTTCCACCAGCGGGTGCCGCCCACGTGGCTGTGGGCTCCTGGGCCGACGCCCCACCAGTCGGCGCCCGTCCAGTAGAGCATGTTGTGCCGGCACGCGGCGCGGGGGTCGGCGGCCCAGTTGGAGATCTCGTACCAGTGCAGGCCGTGGCCGCTGAGCAGCTCGTCGGCGATCAGGTAGCGGTCGGCCATGGCGTCGTCGTCGGGGGCGGTCAGCTCGCCGCGCCTCACCTGCGCCGCCAGCCGGGTGCCCTCCTCGACGATGAGGGCGTAGGCGGACACATGGTCGGGCTCGGCCGCCAGGGCCGCCTCCAGGGAGCCCCTCCAGTCGTCGTCGGTCTCCCCTGGCGTTCCGTAGATGAGGTCGAGGTTGATGTGCTCGAACCCCGCCTTGCGCGTCCACTCGACGACCTGCGGGACGCGTCCGGGCGTGTGCGCGCGTTCCAGGACGGCCAGGACGTGCTCGCGCGCGCTCTGCATGCCGTAGGAGACGCGCGTGAAGCCGGCTTCGCGGAGTCCGGCGATGTACGCCTCGTCCACCGACTCCGGATTGGCCTCGGTGGTGACCTCCGCGCCCGGGGCGAGCCCGAACTCGGCGTCGATGGCGGAAAGGACGCGGCCCAGGTCGTCCGGCGGGAGAAGGGTCGGTGTGCCGCCGCCCACGAAGACGGTCTCCACGGGCAGGTCCACGTCCCCCAGCACTCGCCGGGCCATGCGGACCTCGCGGATCGCGGTGTCGGCGTAGGAGTCGCGGCTCGCCCCTGGGCCCAGCTCCGTCGCCGTGTAGGTGTTGAAGTCGCAGTACCCGCACCGGGTCACGCAGAAGGGCACATGCACGTAGAACGCGAACGGGCGCTTTCCGAGGCCGTCCAGGGCATTGCCGGGCAGCGCACCGTCGGCCGGTACGGGATCGCCATCAGGAAGCGTCGAGGGCACCTTCCAAGTCTGCCCCGCTCCGCGGCCTGCTTCGACCGGGCGGTCAGGCGTCCCCGAGCTTGTCGCGGAGCCAGTCGGGGATGTGCTCGGCCGCGCGGGGGAAGCGGTCGAGGTCCTGGACGTACGCGGACGGGGCCAGCGGCGGGGTGAAGTCGGGCTCGCCGTCGTAGTCGAACTCGGCGCTGAAGTGGCCGGAGCGCTCGACCTGGAGGCGCGCGGTGAACCAGGCGCCCTTGTCGGCCCGGTACATGACGCGGCGCAGTTCGTCCATCTTCCCGACGGCCTGGCCCGGGGGCAGGGCCGTGCGGCGCCCGCCGCCCGGACCTTCGACCTCGAAGGAGGCGCTGTCGATGCCGACCGTCGCGCGGAACTCGAAGTCGAGCCGCTGCCAGCCCGCGGGGGCGGCCGAACGCAGCGCGCGCACGGCGCCGTTCACCGTCTCCCGCTCCTTCTCGGAACGCAGAACCTGGTCGGGGTGGGTCACGCTGCCTCCGCGAGGTCGGCCGGGTTCGGTTGATCAAGGCGCCGTACCCGTCCGACCGTACCGCCATCGGCGCCCATGCCAAGCAGCCGCCGCCGTGTCGCGGCCGACCGGCGCGACTTGCGCCGCCGACCGCCTGAGGAGCCGCAACGAATACGGATAAGGTCGTCGGGATGCGAAATGAGGGTGCGACCGGCCGGGGACGCGTTCCCGCCCGGGTGCTGCTGCGCGGCGAGCCGGACGGCTGGCACTGGGTGCTGGTGGACGACGCGGGCGCCGAGCGGCGCTCGGACTTCGCCGGCGCGGGGACGCGCTGGTCCCCGCGCGGCCGCTCCGACCCGGAACCGGCGTGGTGGCGCCGCAGGCTCGCCGAGACGGCCGACGGCCTGCGGGAGGCGGTCGCCGAGCGGCTGACCGACGCGACGTTCCGCGAGTTCGGCACCGAGGCCGCGGTCACCTGGTTCGCCGTGGCCGAGCCCGTCGAGTGGGAGGGCATCGTCACCCTCCGGGAGGCCGATCCGGCGCGGTTCCCCGGCCGCGTGCCGCCGTTCGTGGTCACGCTGGAGCCGGGGCGCGGGGCGCTGCTGCCGGACGCGAGCCTGCTGTTCTCCACCCGCGCCGCGGACGCCTGGACGACCCTCGCCGCGATCGCCGAGCGCTGCGGCACCCTCCCGCCGAAGTCGTCGTTCCTGTGCGGGTGGGCCGGGCACCGCAGCGTCCGGGTGGGCCGCGGGACGCTGGCGCTGTCCACCGGACGGGGCGAGGACGGCGTCGAGCGGCTCGCGCAGATCTGCGGGACGCGGGCGCCCGGCTGGAGCGGCAACCCCGAGATGCGGTTCCGGCTCGACGGCGTCGACCTGCTCGACGAGCCCGCCGGCGACGTCGTCGCGCTGCTGCGGGAGCTCGGCCACGAGATCGTCCGGCGCGGCCGCTCCGTCCGGCTGGCGGCCTGCGGGCTCACCCTCCACGCGCCCGACGGGGCGGACGAGGCGGAGCGGTTCACCGGCGTGTCCCTGGGAGTGCCCGCGGGGCTGTCGCCGCTGTGGGCCGGTTCCTGACGCGCGCGACTCCCCGGCGCACACGGAGCCGTCACCCACGGGGGACCTCGCCGTCACCGGAACGCAACCGCGGCCGCCTAGGTTCCCCGATCATGAGAAGCCGCGCGCGCCATGCAGTGCTCGCCGTGACCGGCGCAGCCCTCGCCGGCGCTCCCCTCGCCCTCACCGCCGCCCCCGCCCACGCCGCCGGGCCGCCCGGCACGATCAACGTCCACCGCGGCGGCCC
Organism: Actinomadura sp. NPDC049753; assembly: GCF_040674655.1. Lineage (NCBI taxonomy): Bacteria > Bacillati > Actinomycetota > Actinomycetes > Streptosporangiales > Thermomonosporaceae > Actinomadura > Actinomadura sp. NPDC049753. Next base: position 16,926 of record NZ_JBFARL010000009.1, read on the forward strand.
CGCCCGGTCGCTGCCGTTCACCGCCCGCCGGGACGGGGAGGCGGTGATCTCCTTCACCGCGTCCGCCCCGGGCGTCTCCTGGGTCCGCGAGGGCGCCGAGTCGGCCGTCGTGTCGATCGCCGTCGACGGGCGCCATGTGACCGACCTCGTCGTCCCCTCGTCCGACACGGTCCCCCGCAGCCTCGGGCTCGGGCACGTCGGGAAGGGGCGCCACAAGGTGACGCTGCGGTTCGCCAAGGGCAGCGCGCCCGCCGCACGGCGCGTCACGCTCCGGCGGCCCGCGGTCGGCATGCCGGAGGCGGAGGCCCTCGCCCTGCGCCACGCGCCCATCGTCGTCGGGCGGACCGGCTGGCCGTTCGGCGACCCCTACCAGAACGCGACCACCGACACCCCCCTTCTCGCGTGGCACGAGACCCGTCCCGCCGCCGTCCCCGGCCACAAGATCATCGAGTACTCGGTGGTGTGGAGCAACGAGGACGGCGGCACCGACACGCCCGCGCTGATGGCCCGCTGGGGCCGGACGACCGACATCGAGTGGGTCTACCGGGTCGAGGTCGACGCGTCCGGCCGGCGCGTGGACGGCACCGCCGTCTACCAGGCACCGATGCACCTGACCCTGAAGTTCACGGGCCGCTACGAAGGCGACCACCCCGTCCTTCAGACCTGCACCCAGAACAACAACATGTGCGACGTGATCTCGCCGGACCCGCCGCTGCGCTTCCTGCCGGACGCCACCGGCACGCGCCCGGACGGCCGGGCCCGCGAGGCCGTCATGGACCGCGAGCCGTGGACCTACCGGATCGCCGCGCAGGAGATGGTCCGCGAGAAGAAGATCGAGAACCCGTCCGATCCGGCCACGCGCGAGGTCGGCGACCAGCGGACGTACCTGTTCGTGGAGTTCGCCAAGACGACGGGCGCCGCGACCGGGTCGGGGTCGGTCCCGGGCGTCGCGCTCGGGGTGCGCCTGAAGTCCGATCCGTCCCGGCTCTACCGCTCCGACCACGACGAGCCCACCTGGTCGATCGACCGTGACGGCGCCGTCGCCACCACCGTCGAGCTGCCGGAGGGGACCGGGGTCTCCGACATCGCGAGCATCGAGGCCCTCCGCCGTCCCACCGGGACCGGGGACAACGGCGCGCCGGCCACCGTGACGTCCATCAACCGCGGGTTCTTCCTGGACGACTCGTTCCTGCCGCGGCCCTCGGCGGTCGAGTGGAAGGGCTCGGTCACCCTCACGCAGGCGGCCCCGTCAGCCGTCCTCTGGCGTCCCTGAACCGCACCAGGCGTCCCGGACATCGCCCGGCGGGCCCGTGGCACGAATCGGCCACGGGCCCGCTCGTCCGAGGGAACCCGGGCGAACTTCACGCGCGTCCAAGGAGTCATACACTTCGCCAATAGCTCTCATAGCGAACCGGAGAGGACGTCCGCCATGGCCTACGGGCACCCCCCGTCGCCCGGCCAGGGACAGCAGCCCCAGTGGCAGCAGCAGCAGGCCCCCTGGCAGCAGCCCGGAAACGCCTGGCAGCAGCCGCAGCAGCCCCAGGGCGGCATGGGCTGGCAGCAGCAGCCGCCTCAGGGCGGCAACGATTTCCAGGGCGGGAACAACACCGCCCAGATGCCCGGCCACTTCGGGCCCGTCACCGACGACGAGAAGACGTGGTCGCTGATGGCGTACGTGGGGCAGTTCCTCGTCGGCGCGATCGCCCCCGCCGTCGTCTACCTCGGCAAGGCCCGCTCGCCGTTCGTGCGCAGGCACGCCGCGCAGGGCCTCAACATGGGCATCGCGGCCATCGCCGTGTGGTTCGTCTTCGGCCTGCTGTCGCTGGTCGCCGACTTCCTCATCTGGGTGCCGCTGCTCTTCACGGCCGTGGAGATGTTCTTCCTGGTGTACGCGGGCAGGGCCGCCAACCGCGGCGAGTTCCGGCGCGTCCCGTCCGCGGTGGCCTGGCCCCTGCTGAAGTAGCGGCTACTTCTTGCCCTTGTCGGCGTCGCCGCCCCCGGTCGAGAGGGCGGCGACGAAGGCCTCCTGCGGGACGTCCACCCGCCCGATGGTCTTCATCCGCTTCTTGCCCTCCTTCTGCTTCTCCAGCAGCTTGCGCTTGCGGGAGATGTCGCCGCCGTAGCACTTGGCGAGGACGTCCTTGCGGATGGCGCGGATGTTCTCGCGGGCGATGATGCGCGCCCCGACCGCGGCCTGGATCGGCACCTCGTACTGCTGCCGCGGGATCAGCTCCTTGAGCTTGGCCGTCATCATCAGGCCGTACTCGCGGGACTTGTCCTTGTGCACGATCTGGCTGAAGGCGTCCACTGACTCGCCCTGCAGCAGGATGTCGACCTTCACCAGGTCGGACTCCTGCTCGCCGCTGGGCTCGTAGTCGAGCGAGGCGTACCCGCGCGTCTTCGACTTCAGCTGGTCGAAGAAGTCGAAGATGATCTCGGCGAGCGGGAGCGTGTAGCGGATCTCGACGCGGTCCTCCGACAGGTAGTCCATGCCGAGCAGCACGCCGCGGCGGCCCTGGCACAGCTCCATGATCGCGCCGATGTGGTCGGACGGGGACAGCAGCGTCGCCTTCACCACCGGCTCGTACACCGTGCCGATCTTGCCCTCGGGGAACTCGCTGGGGTTGGTGACGACGTGCTCCGTCCCGTCCTCCATCACGACCCGGTACACCACGTTCGGCGCGGTCGAGATCAGCGACAGGTCGAACTCGCGCTCCAGCCGCTCCCGGACGATCTCCATGTGCAGCAGCCCGAGGAAGCCGCAGCGGAAACCGAACCCGAGGGCCGCGGACGTCTCGGGCTCGTAGACCAGCGCGGCGTCGTTCAGCCGCAGCTTGTCGAGCGCGTCGCGCAGCTCCGGGTACTGGTCGCCGTCCACCGGGTACAGGCCGGAGAACACCATCGGCTTCGGGTCGCGGTAGCCGCCGAGCGCCTGGGCGGCCTGCCGGGACGCGCCGGTCACGGTGTCGCCGACGCGCGCCTGCCGGACGTCCTTCACCCCGGTGATCAGGTAGCCGACCTCGCCGACGCCGAGGCCCTGCACGGGCTTGGGCTCCGGGGAGATCACGCCGACCTCCAGGGTCTCGTGCGCGGCCCCGGTCGACATCATCAGGCTCTTCTCGCGCCGCGACAGGTGCCCGTCCATGATCCGGACATAGGTGACGACGCCCCGGTAGGTGTCGTACACCGAGTCGAAGATCAGCGCCCGGGCGGGCCCGTCGGGGTCCCCGACCGGCGCCGGCACCTCCTCGACGATCTTGTCGAGCAGCTCGCGGACGCCCTCGCCCGTCTTGCCGGACACGCGCAGCACGTCCGCGGGGTCGCAGCCGATGATCCCGGCCAGCTCCTCGGCGTACTTCTCCGGCTGCGCCGCCGGGAGGTCGATCTTGTTGAGGACGGGGATCAGGTGCAGGTCGGCCTCGAGCGCCAGGTAGAGGTTGGCGAGCGTCTGCGCCTCGATGCCCTGCGCCGCGTCCACCAGCAGGACCGCGCCCTCGCACGCCGCGAGCGACCGCGACACCTCGTAGGAGAAGTCGACGTGGCCCGGGGTGTCGATCAGGTTGAGCACGTGGTCGACGCCGCCGGACGTCCAGGGCAGCCGGACCGCCTGGCTCTTGATCGTGATGCCGCGCTCGCGCTCGATGTCCATGCGGTCGAGGTACTGGGCGCGCATCTGGCGCTCCTCGACCACTCCGGTCAGCTGCAGCATCCGGTCCGCGAGGGTCGACTTGCCATGGTCGATGTGCGCGATGATGCAGAAGTTGCGGATGATCGCGGGATCGGTCTTGTCAGGCTGGGGCGCTGGCACCGGGGTCCGTTCGCAATGCTCACAGGTGGACAGGGATCTGTGCCTCCCATAGTCCCATGTCCCGTCCGATGCTCCGTGCACGGTCCGGTTTGGGACCGGCCCCGGTGATTGGTAAGCTGTGCGACTGCGTGTGGCGTAGCGTCGTGCCCCGGGGGCACCGTCCCGCCCCCGTTCAGACATTTCGTCAGCGCCTGCCGATACGCGCAGGCCCAGGATCGCGACCAAGCTGAGGCTCTACGACGTGGCTAACATCAAGTCCCAGATCAAGCGCAACAAGCAGAACGAGAAGGCCCGCCTGCGCAACAAGGCCGTCAAGTCCGAGCTGAAGACGGCGATCCGCAAGTTCCGCGAGGCCGCCGAGGCCGGCAACGTGGACGACGCCGTCGCCGCGCAGCGGTTCGCCGCGCGCAAGCTGGACAAGGCCGTCAGCAAGGGCGTCATCCACAAGAACCAGGCCGCCAACCGCAAGTCGGCGATCGCCAGGCAGGCCGCCGCCCTGCAGGCCAAGTAAGAGCCGCACGCCCGGGGCCGGCCATGCGCCGGCCCCGACGCATGTCCATGGACGAGCGCCGCGCGGTCAAGATCTCCAAGTATCTCGCCAAGCACCTGCGGCACCGCCCCGAGCGGATCGGCCTCACGCTCGATCCCGAGGGATGGGCGGACGTCGCCGACCTGCTCTCGGCCACCGCCGCCCACGGGTTCGCGCTCACCCGCGCCGAACTCGAACACGTGGTGGCGGTCAACGACAAGCAGCGCTACGAGCTCGCCGGCGACCGGATCCGGGCCGTCCAGGGCCACTCGGTCCCCGTCTCGCTGAACCTGCCGGTGACGCCCCCTCCGGAACTGCTGTACCACGGCACCGTGCGCCGTTCCGTCGGCTCCATCCTGCGAGAGGGCCTGCTGCCCATGGGGCGGCACGCCGTCCACCTGTCGCCCGACCCCGAGACGGCCCGGCGCGTCGGCGCCCGGCGCGGCGCCCCCGTCGTGCTGACCGTCCAGGCCGGCCGGATGGCGGCCGGCGGTCACGAGTTCCGCGTCAGCGCGAACGGGGTGTGGCTGGTCGACGCGGTCCCGCCGGAATATCTGAGCGAATGACCTCCGCGGCGGCCCAGTCGGGGACGTGCCGCACCCAGTCGGGCCCTTCCTTCGGCCCGAACAGGTACCGGTACGGGACGATCTCGCGAATGGCGCGGTGCACGTCCAGCCGGTCGTCGATCATGTGGGTGATCCCGAGTTCCGCGCAGTGCCGCGCCTTGTCCTGCCGCTTCCGGCAGAACCGCACGTTGCTCCGCGGCAGCCCCGTCCGCCCGTAGAAGTCGTGGTGGTCGAGCCAGGCCAGCGTCCTCTCCCGGATCCGGTCGCCGCATTTGGAGATGATCCACGCCCGTCCCCCGAACGCCTCGACCAGGCCGGGCAGCACCTCGTAGACGCCGTCGGTCGCGGGGGACGCGAGGGCCTCCTCGAAACTCCCGTCGAGAAAGACGGTGTCGCCCTCGCCGGGAGCCCGGAGCCCGCCATGAATGACCCGGCCGAAATCGACGCCGAGTCGCGGTTCGCTGTTCATGCCCCCACCCTCGGCCCGCGCACCCTAAAGCAGAACTATCGATTACCTCCATCGCTATAGTCCCTGCCTATGGACCTGAGCCGCCTTTCCACGGACGCGCTCGCCTCGTTCGCGGTCTTCGCCGACCATCTCAACTTCACCCGCGCCGCCGAAGAGCTCCACATCTCCCAGCCCGCCCTGCACGTCAAGGTGCGAAGACTCGGCGACACGCTGGGCCGTCCCCTCTACACGAGGCACGGGCGCCGCCTGGCCCTCACCCCCACCGGCGAGCAGGTCGCCCGCTTCGCCCGCGACCTCGACGCCCGCATGACGGCGTTCCTCGCGGACGTCCACGGCACGTCCCCCTCCCGCGTCCCGGCCCTGGCCGCCGGGGAGGGCGCTTACCTCTACCTCCTCGGCGGCGTCGTCCGCCCCGGCATCCGCCTGATCAACGGCGACCGCGCCCGCACCCTCGCCGCCGTCCGCACCGGCCGCGCCGACCTCGGCGTCGCCGTGCTCGACGTGCTGCCCCCCGACGTCGCCGCCGTCCCGCTGGCGTCCTACCCCCAGACCCTCGTCATGCCGGACGGCCACCCCCTCGCCGCGAGGCCCCACCTCACCCTCGCCGACCTCGCCGGCGCCTCCCTCGTCGTCCCGCCTCCCGAGGGCCCGCACCGCATCACCCTCGAACGCGCCCTGCGCGCCGCCGAGGTGCCCTGGTCCCTGGCCGTCGAGGCCGCGGGCTGGCCCCTGATGCTGCACTTCGCGTCCCTCGGCGTCGGGCTCGCCGTCGTCAACGGCTGCGTCCCCCCTCCCCCGGGCCTGACGGCGCGCGAGATCATCGACCTGCCCGCCGTCCCCTACTACGCTCTCCACCTGCCGGGCAGGGCCGACGACCCCCTCGTCACCGGGCTCCTGACCGCCGTCCGCACATCACTGAGGAGCGCCCCGTGCACTTCGAGATCTCCGTCGACGTCGACGCCCCGCCCGAGACCGTCTGGAACCTCCTGAAGGACGTCGAACGCTGGCCCGACATGACCGCCTCGATGGACCGCGTGGAACTCCTGGACGATCCCTTCACCCTCGGCAGCCGCGCCCGCGTCCACCAGCCGAGACTCCCCGCGACCGTCTGGACCGTCACCGCTTTCGAGGAGAACAGGACCTTCACCTGGGAGTCCCGCTCCACGGGCATCACCACGACCGGCGGCCACGAGGTCGCCCCCGCCCCCGACGGCAGGTCGACCGTCCGCCTCACCCTCGACCAGAAGGGCCCCCTGGCCCCCCTCTTCGCCCTCCTGGCAGGCCGCCTCATCCGCCGCTACGTGGCGATGGAAGCCGAGGGCCTGAAGACCAAGGCCGAACAACACCCCACCCCCTAGAAGGACGGCCTGAAAGCGCACGAAGACCTGCCGTAGCGCCGCATTGCCCGATGCCGGTTGAGACACCCGATGCCGCACTTCGCCGACGGCCCAGCCCTGATCGCCGCGACGTCGGCGTCCACACTGGTGACTCCGGCAGCCCCGGCAGCCCCCCTGCCGCAACCAACACGAGGCTGCTCAGCCACTACCCGATGCTGGTTGAGACGCTCGATGCCGCCCCTCGCCGACGGCCCGGCCCTGATCGCCGCGACGGCGCGCGACGTCAGCGTCCACGTCGGTGGCCGACCGGACGGTCCCGGAGTCCCCTTGCCGCAACCAATGCGAGGCTGCTCAGCCACTACCCGGTGATCCCTTCGGCGCAGATGGAGAACGCCCGCCTCCGGCGATACCGAATCGTCAAGGGGACGGGCGGAGGCCGGCGAACATGATGCCCAGCGTCCGCCGGCGCAGATCGGCGTCCCAGCCGCCGTGCAGCGTGCCCTGACAGGCGCTGACCAGCAGCGCCATCACCTCGTCGAGACGGATTCCCGCGGCGATCGCGCCCGACTCCTGCCCGCGCGCCAGCAGTTCTCCCACCGCGTCACTCAGCGATCCGAGCGGCCCGGTGATCGGCACTTCCGTCCCCTCGGCCGCAACCAGGCTCACGACCGCCCGGTTCGCAGCGGTCCGTTCCACGAGCCGCGCGAAGAACTCGAACAGCGCGCCTGCGGGGTCTCCGTCGACGACGAGCTCCGCCGCGTCGTCCGTGACCTGCTGCAACAGCCGTTTCATCAGGGCCCGCAGCAGATCGCCCTTCGTCGGGAAGTGCCGGAAGACGGTACCGATCGCCACGCCCGCCCGCCGCGCCACCTCCTCCGTCGACGCGTCCGGGCCGGCGGCGGCGAAGACCTCCTCCGCCGCCTCCAGGATCCGCTCCCGGTTGCGCCGCGCGTCCGCGCGCATCAGCCGCCCCTCCCTGGACAAGATGAGTCCCGACTCATTATCTTCATCATGAGTCATCACTCATCTTAGGAGGGGCTCCATGCCGACCGCACCACGCGAACTGTTCCGGCAGATGCAGCAGCGTTGGCTCGACCACCCGGCCTCCCTCATCGGGGACCTCCTCACCGACGACGCCGTCATCGAGACGCCCTTCGCACCGCCCGGCCACCCGACCAGATTCGAGGGCAGGCAGCGGTTCCTGGACTTCGCCGAGCCGCAGCGGGCCGCGTTCCCCGTCCGGTTAGACGCCTGCCGCACCATCGCCGTCCACGACACCCACGACCCGAACACGATCGTGGTGGAGTACGAGCTGACCGGCACGAACACCAGGACGGCCAAGCAGTCCACGGCCGCTTTCATCGCCGTCCTCACAGCCCGCGACGGCAAAGTGGCCCGCTGGCGCGAGTACCAGAACACCCTCGCCCTCATGCACGCCCTCACATAAGCACCCGCAGCATGCGCACACGCGCCCCGCACGAGCACCCCGCAGCACCCCTCACACGAGCACCCGGCAGCACGCCCCGCACGAGCACCCCGCAGCACCTCTCACACGAGCGCCCCGCTCCGCAACACGCCCCGCACGAACGCCCCGCGGCACGCCTCGCATAAGCGCCCGGCAGCACGCCCCGCACGAGCACCCCGCAGCACGCCCCGCACGAGCCTCTGGCAGCACGCGTCCGGCCGCCGAGCGGCCCTGTGACGGCGGTCAGGCTTCACCAGGCCCAGGAGGCGGCGTTGCCGCCGTCCTACGAGTCGCCGATCCTTATCTCGGTGACTACCTCGGACGCCGCAGGCGCGTGGACGAGCGGTGCCTGCTTACCCTCGACCGTTCCTTCGACCTCGCGGGCGTCCGGTCCGCACCGCTGGCGCGGTGGGCTCCTCGGTGTTGGCGGGGGCGGCGGGTCAGCCTCGGGCGGCGACTATTCGGGCGACGGTCTTCTCCAGGGCGTACGCCGGGTCGGCGGCGCCGCCCTTGACCTCCGCGTCGGCCTCGGCGACGGCGGTCAGCGCCCGTGCGACCCCGTCTCCCGACCAGCCGCGCAGCTGCTTCTGCACGCGATCGATCTTCCACGGCGGCATGCCCAGATCCTTGGCCAGGGCCACTCCCCGCGCGCCTCGGGGAGCGCCGCCGACCTTCGCCAGGCCGCGCACGCCCTGGGCGAGCGCGCTGACGATCAGGACGGGCGCCACACCCGTCGCCAGCGCCCAGCGGAGCTGCTCGAGGGCCTCGGCGAGCTGTCCCTCGATCGCCTTGTCCGCCACGGTGAAGCCGCTGACCTCGGCGCGCCCGCGGTAGTAGCGGGCGATGGCCGCATCGTCGATCTTTCCGCCGGTGTCGGCGACGAGCTGGCTGCACGCCGCGGCCAGCTCGCGCAGGTCGTTGCCGACGGCCTCGATCAGCCCTCGCGCGCCGTCCGCCGAGATCTTCCCGCCCGCCTTGCGGATCTCGCCCCGGACGAAGTCGACCCGCTCCCCGGCCTTGGTGACCTTCGGGCACGCGATCTTGCGCGCCTTGAGCTTGGTCAGCCCGTCCACCAGGGCCTTGCCCTTGGCGCCGCCGGGGTGGACGGCGACGAGCACGACGTCCTCCGCCGGAGCCTTGGCGTACTTCAGCACCTCGGCCGTCAGGTCCTTGCCCAGGTCCTGCGCCGACCGCAGCACGAGCACCTTCCCGCCGCCGAACAGCGACGGCGACGTCAGCTCCGAGATGCGCCCGGGCTCCAGCCCTCCCGGAGCCAGGTCGATGACCTCGATGTCCGGATCCCCCGCCCGCACCGACGCGACGACGTCCCCGACCGCCCGCTCCACGAGCAGCTCTTCATCACCGACGACCAGAATGATGGACTCAACCGACACCCTTGCAGCATGCCACGCCCCGCCCACCCCCGCGGCCGACCACGAGGATCCCTCCCCCAGCGCCCGGGGGGACAGGTCAGTGGCGAGGGACGGTTGCGAGGCCGGAGCGGGTGCGGGCTATGGCTATGTCTCCTTCCTGGTCGGTGCGGTGGATCTGGGTGCGGAGGCGGCGCAGGAGGGCGAGGGTGGCGCCGGACGGGTGGCCGTAGTCGTTGTGGGCTCCGACCGAGATCAGGGCGATGGAGGCTTGGGCGGCGGCCAGGAAGGCGGGGTCCTGGCTGCGTGAGCCGTGGTGCGGGACCTTCAGCACCTGGACGTGGGGGACGCTTGTTTGCAGGGCGCGCTGGGCTTCCAGTTCCACGTCGCCGGCCAGGAGAGCGCTGAAGCCCGGTTTTCGGGCGACGAGGACCACGCTCGCGTTGTTGATCGTGGTGCCGTCGTCCCCGGGTGCCAGGGCGGGCCCGGTGGTCAGCGGGGCGAGGACGGAGAGGGTGAGGTCACCGACGCGCCACTGCCGACCGGCCTCGGCGGGGTCGACGCGGAGGCCGGACGTGCGGCGCGCCTCGCGGCCCGAGGTGCGGGGCGTGATCAGCACCTCGCGGACGGTGCGGCCGTGGCGGACGCCGGAGACCCCGTCGATGTGGTCGGCGTGCGGGTGGGTCAGGACCATGAGCGGGACGTCGGTCACGCCGAGTCGGCGAAGGCAGCGGTCCACCGGGGCGGGGTCGGGGCCCGTGTCCACGACGACGGCCTGGCCTGGCCCGGCCGACAGCGCCAGGGCATCGCCCTGGCCGACGTCGCAGGCGACCATCTGCCAGCCGGGCGGCGGCCATGAAGGGGCGATGACGCGCAGGGCAACGACCCCGACGAGGACGCCGGTCATGGCCGCGGCCGCGAGGAGGCGGAGACGGTGGCTGCGCAGGGCCAGGGCCGCCGCACCCACGCCCAGGAGGAGCGTGGTGGCGCCCAGGGCGCCGCTCGTCCACGGAATGGTCGCGTAGGGCAGCGACGCGGCCGTTCGCGCGACCCAGATGATCCAGCCCACGGCCAGGCCGGCGGGCCACACGATCACGCGGGCGAGCGGCAGGGAGAAGGGGGCGGCGACCGCGGCGAGGGCGCCCAGGAGGGTGGCGGGGGCGACGGCCGGGGCCGCGAGCAGGTTGGCGAAGACGGAGACGACGCCGATCTCCCCGGACAGCATCACCAGGACGGGCGCGACGGCCGCCTGGGCGGCGGCCGCGACGGCGAGGGCGGCCGCGAGGGGGCCCGGCATCCGGCGGGCGAGCCGCTCGTGCCAGGGCGGGGCCAGGACGAGCAGGCCGCCCGTCGCGAGGGCCGACAGCGCGAACCCGTAGGAGCGCGCCAGTTCCGGGTCGACGAGCACGAGGAGCAGGACCGCCGCCGCCAGGGCGGGCAGGCCTTGGCGCTGCCGTCCGGTGAGCAGCGCCAGAAGGCTGATCAGGCCCATGACGGTCGCCCGGAGGACGCTCGGCTCCGGGCGGGCGACGACCACGAACGCGCACACCGCGAGGACGGCGACGGGTGGGGCCCGGCGCCGGCCGAGCCCGGCGAGACGGCACAGCCCGAGGACCGCCCCGATGACGATCGCCAGGTTCGCGCCCGAGACCACGAGGAGGTGGGTGAGCCCGGCGATCCGGAACTCCTCCGCGAGTTCCGGGTCGAGGCGCGAGGTGTCACCGACGACCATCGCCGGAACGACCGCGCGCCTGTCGGGCGGAAGACGGGCCACGGCCGCTCGCAGCTTCGCCCGCACGTGCTCCGCGGCGCGCTGGATCGCGGACGGCGGCCCGAGGACGGTCGGCGGCCCGCGCACGATCACGACCGCGGCGAGCAGGCCGGGGCCCCTCGGCGGCACGAACCGGCCGCGGAGCCCCACGCGCTGGCTGGGGATCAGGCGGAGCCAGCGCGGATCCGAGGCGATCAGCAGCACCGGGACGCGGACCCCGGTTCGCTCCACGGCCTCCGCCCGCGCGCGGATGATGATCATCGGTCGCCCGTTCCCGGGCTTGGCCCGCGGGTCCCCGGTCACCACGGCCTCGGCCGTCGCGAACCGTCCCGCACGGGCCAGTTCTCGCGCGGGCCCCGTCCCGACGGCCGTGGTCCGCAGCGCCACCCCGCAGGCCGACGCCGCAGCGCAAGCCAGGGCCGCCCCGGCGAGCAGCCGCCACGCGTTCCCCGGCCGCCCCGCACCGCCGCCTTCCGCCCGCCGCGCGATCGGAACGAGTCGTCTGAGGGAGCGCTCGGGCCGGCTGCCGCCCACGCCCCGCGCGACATCGCCGCCAAGGCGGGACGCAGTGAAGTAGCGGTCGCGCTGGTTGCCGTTCTTGGGTCGGGCAGGGCTCTGCTGCGGGTGGCGGGTGTTGTCGACACTCGTCTGCCATGTGGGGTCGCCGTTCGGGGGATGTGTGGGCGCGGGGGTGGGTTCTTGGGGGTTGACTTGGTGCCGTGGGGTGACTGCGTTTCGGTGAAGAGGTGGCTGCCGCTCGGAGGGTGAGGTGCTTGCGGGTGGGCGGTGGGTGGTCAGGAGGTAGAGGGACGCGGCGGCAGCGGTCGCCGCCAGGCCGTAGATGAGGGGCTCGGGCAGCCCGATGGTCGCGGCGGCGGCGAGCCATGTGGCGAGGGCCGGGGCCAGGAGGCGGAGGTCGTGGGTCAAACCCGGACCATCGCCTTCAGGTCGGCGAACCGGTGGGCGCCGATGCCGCTGACGTCCTGGAGCTGCTCGACGGAGCGGAAGCCGCCGTGCTGGGTCCGGTAGGCGACGATGCGCTGGGCGAGGACGGGCCCGACGCCGGGAAGGTCGTCCAGTTGGTCGGGGGTGGCCGCGTTGAGGTCGAGAGGGGTGCCGGGCGCGCCCGGGGCGGGCGGGGCCGCGCCGCCGGGCGGCGGTGGGGCCGGTGGGGGCGGTGACGGCGCGCGGACGCCGACGGGGATCTGTTCGCCGTCCACCAGGGGGCGGGCCAGGTTGAGGGCTCCCGTCTTCGCGCCCGGACGGACCCCGCCCGCGGCCTTGATGGCTTCGGCGACCCGGGAACCGGACGGCAGGGTGATCACCCCCGGGTGCTCGACCTTGCCGAGGACGTGGACGACCACCGGGGAGGACGCCGACGCCGCCGGGCTGGCCGACAGGGTGGGACGCGGTTCGACGAGCGAGGCGGTCGCCGCGGGGGCCGCCGGCTGGGGGCGCGGACGGGCGAGCCAGAGATATCCGACGGCCACCAGAGCGGCGAGCACGCCGACGAGGACGAGCGTGCGGACGTGGGAGCGGTCGGGCGTCGCGCGCAACCGGGCGGCGGGCGGCGCGTCGGCCGACGCGGCGGGCGGCTTCCACCGGCCCGTGAGGGCGTGCAGGCGGTCTTCGATGTCAGGTCTCATGGAGCCCGACGTTAAGGAGGCCGGTGGGCCGGGTTCGCGGAGTTCGGAAAGTGTGGATAACCCTGGGTCAGCGGCGCCGGGACGCCGCGGCCGCGAGGACGAGCAGCGCCGCCAGGAGGGCCGCGACGCGGGTCAACGTGCCGGGCGTCGAGAGGTAGACGCCGCCGAACACCGCGATCGCGAGGACGTTCGACAGCAGCGCGCCGGTGTTCGTCAGGGCGGAGACGGACGAGGCCTGCGCCGGTCCCGCGGCCCCGGTGATCCGGTCGACGAGAGGGCTGAAGGCGGCGGCGTGACCGGCCCCGGCGGCGTACAGGAGGGGCGCCGCCAGGAGCACCGGCCAGCCGTCCCGGGTCAGGAAGGCCAGTGCCGAAGCGGCGGCGGCGAACGTGAGCAGCCCCCATGTCGGCAGGTTCGTTCTCGCGGAAAGGGGCAGGCGTGTCCATCCCAGGCCCGCCGTCGCGAATCCCGCGGTGTACGGGAGGAAGGTGAGCCCGGCGTGGAGCGGCGAGAAGCCGAGCACGTTCTGCAGGTAGAGCGCGAGTGTGAAGAGGAAGCCGGTGTAGGCGCCCATCACCGCGCAGGAGGCGAACAGGCCGGGCTTGATGAACGGTCTGCGCAGCACCGAGAGGTCCAGAAGCGGCGACGCCGTTCTCAGCTCATGGACGCAGAAGATGGTGAGCACAACGCATCCCGTCGCCATGGACGGCCACGTCCACAGCGGCCAGTGCTGTTCCCTGCCGAGGACCAGGGGTATGACGAGCGCGCCCATGCCGAAGGAGAGGAGAACCACGCCGGACAGGTCCAGGCGGACGGCCTTCCTGTGTTCCGGCGGCATCAGACGTGGTCCGATGGCGAGGAGCACGGCTCCCACAGGGACATTGACCAGGAAGATGGGCCGCCAACTGCCGCCGAGGGTCACGATGACGCCTCCTGCCACCTGCCCCAAGGCGACCCCCAACGCCAGGACCATCGAGTACAGGCCGAGTGCACGCGCCCTGGCCGCCCCCTCGAAGGACAGCTGGATCAAAGACAGCACCTGCGGAAGCAGGAGTGCGGCCGCTGCACCCTGGCAGATCCTCGCGGCGACAAGGACGGCACCGGTCGGTGCCAGCCCGCACGCCAACGATGCGACCGTGAAGCCGAGCAGCCCCAGGAAGAACATCGTGCGGTGGCCGTAGCTGTCGCCCAGTCGCGCGCCCGTGACCACGAGGACGGCCAAGGCGAAGATGTAGCCGCCCGTGACGAGTTGCAGCAGCGAGCCGGACGCGTGCAGACCTTCCGCGATGTCCGGCATCGCCACCGCCACGATGGAGCCGTCCATCGAAACCATCGCCTGCCCTGTGAGCAGCACTGCTAGAAGCCACCGTCCGACCATCCCGCGAGTGTGCTGGGCGGCCGTCCGGCGGTGCTTGAAGATGTTTGCGCCTGCGTACGATGGCGGGCATGCGCGAATCGACCACCGTGGCGGAGACGGACGACTTCGCCGTCCACACGGTGCGCTGCACGGGGCACCAGCCCGGATGGTCGGAGCCCGAGCCGTTCACCGGCGATCAGATCGTCCTGGTGCGGTCGGGGCGGTTCCGCATGCGGTCGCGCCACGGACGCGCCGTCGTCGACCGCACCATGGGCTATGCCCAGACCGTCGGTGAGGAGGGCCAGTTCGCGCACCCCGCGGGCGGTGACGTGTGCACGTCGATCATGCTCTCCGCCGGCCTGTGGCGGCGCCCGTCCGGGACGGTCAGGGTCAGCGCGCGCGCAGACGTCGCCCATCGCCTCCTCCTGCGCTCCGGCCCGGACGTGGCCTTCGAGACGGCCGAGCGGCTGATGGACCTTCTCGCCCACCTCGCCGTGGACGAGCAGGGCGGGAAGCGCCGCGCCCTGGTCGACGAAGCGCGCGAGGCCATGGCGAGCGGTCATCAGGAGGCGGCCGGGCTCGTCTCCCTGGCGCGCCTCCTGGAGGTCTCCCCCTCCCACCTGAGCCGGACGTTCCGCCGCGAGACCGGCATGTCCGTCACCCGGTACCGGAACAGGATCCGGGTCGGGCTCGCCCTGGACCGCCTGGAGCAGGGCGAACGGGACCTGTCCGGCCTCGCCGCCGATCTCGGCTTCGCCGACCACGCGCATCTCACACGGACGGTCAGGGCGGAGACCGGTCACCCGCCGACCGTCCTGCGCCGCCTCCTGCGCCCCTGAGCTCCCGCGCCCGCGGGGTCAGAGCTGGGGGGCGATGACGACGCCCAGCATGCCGGGGCCGACGTGGGCGCCGATGACGGGGCCGACCTCGCCGACGTAGACGTCCTGGACGTGCGGGACGCGTTCGCGCAGCCGGGCGGCGAGGGTCTCGGCGCGGGCGGCGGCGGCGAGGTGCTGGACGCCGAGGTCGACGCGCCGGGCTCCGGCCTCGGCCACGGCCAGCTCCTCCAGCCGGGCCAGCGCCCGCGAGGACGTGCGGACCTTCTCCAGCGGCGCGATGCGCCCGCCGGTGATCTCCAGGAGCGGCTTGACCATCAGCGCGGAGCCCCACAGGGAGGCGGCGGCGCCGATCCGGCCGCCCCGCCGCAGGTGCTCCAGGGTGTCGACGTAGATGAGGGACCGGGTGAACCCGGCCCGCCGGACGGCGGCGGACACGGCGTCGTCGGCGGACCCGCCCGCCATCGCGGCGGCCGCCGCGGAGAGCGCGGCGAATCCGAGGCCCATGCCGATGGTCCCGCTGTCGACGACCCGCACGGGCACGGGGGCGTCCTCGGCGGCGAGCCGCGCCGCTTCGACCGTCCCCGACATGGCGGAGGCCAGGTGCACGGAGACCACCTCGCGCGCGCCCGAGGCGGCGGCGGCCTCGTAGGCGTCGGCGAACCGCCGGGGCGCGGGACGGGACGTGGTGACGGGGTGCCATTCCTTCAGCGCCAGGGCGGCTTCGGCGGTGCTGATGTCGCCTTCGTCCCGGGTGGCGCCGCCGACGGCGATCTGGAGGGGGACGACGGTCAGCCCGTGCCGTTCGGCGAGCCCGGGGGGAAGGTAGGCGGTGGAATCGGTGACGACCGCGACCGCATTGCCCATGGCGGCGACGCTACCCGCCGCCCCCGCGTCGCCCGTCAGGGCTGGACGGGGACGCCGCCGCGCCAGATGCGCAGGGCGCGGAGCCCGAACGCCCAGGCGAAGGCGCCCTCGTGGTCGGCGTCCCACAGGACGATGTCGGCGAGCATGCCCGGGGCGAGGGAGCCGCGGTCGCCGACGCGCAGCGCGGCGGCACCGCCGAGGGTGGCCGCGCGCAGCGCCTCGGTCACGCTGAGCCCGAACATCGCGACCGACAGCCCGATGACGAGGGGCATGGAGGTGATGCCGCACTGGCCGGGGTTGTGGTCGGTGCCGAGGGCGACGGTGACGCCGCGGTCGAGCATCTGCCGGACGGGCGCCGGGGCGCGGCTGCTGTTGAGGGAGCTGCCGGGGCAGACGGTGGCGGTGACGCCGGCGTGGGCGAGGGCCTTGATGTCGTCGTCGTTGGCCTGGGTGAGCAGGTCGGCGGACGCGCAGCCGACCTCGGCGGCGACCTGCGCGGCGCCGATGCGCTCGTTGGCGCAGGCGTGCATGCGGGCCTTGAGGCCGGCGCGCTTGCCGGTGAGCAGGAGGGCGCGGGCCTCCTCGGCGGTGAAGTGGCCCTCGTCGCAGTAGACGTCGATCGAGTCGGCGCCGGCGACGGCGGCGTCGCCGGCCCACAGGCGGACGGCCTCGATGTAGTCGCGGCGGCGTCCGAAGAACTCGGGCGGCAGGATGTGCGCGGCGAGGAACGTGGCGTGGATGCGGGGCATGGAGGGCTCGCCCTCCAGCGACCGCAGCATCCGGATGTCGGCGAGCTCGCCGTCGCGGGTGAGGTGGTAGCCGGTCTTCGCCTCGACGGTGGTGGTGCCGGCGAGGATCCACTGGCGGAGCCGTTCGCGGACGCCGTTGCAGAGCGTCCAGGGGTCGGTTCCGCGGGTGACGGTCACGGTGGAGTTGACGCCGCCGCCCGCCGCGGTGATGGCCGAGTGGGACGAGCCGCTGGTGCGCATGGCGAGCTCGGCCCACCGGTTGCCCGCGTAGACGGGGTGGGAGTGGGCGTCGATGAGGCCGGGGGTGACGAGGCCGCCGCCGAGGTTCTCGACGTGGTCGACGTCGACGATGTCGTCGATGATGCCGGGGACGCTCTGCGGGAGGTCGGAGGCGGGCCCGGCCCAGACGATGCGGTCGTCGTGGATGAGCACCGCGGCGTTGCTGCAGACGTCGGTGCCCGTCCAGAGCCTGCCGATGTTCGTCAACAGCCGTACCGTCATAGGGTCACCGACCTGGATGGGGCCATGCGCACGTGAGCGCGGTGCAGGATGCCGTGGGGCGACGGTGCGGGCCGCGGTCCCTCGTTCGAGCGTTCGGACCTGCCATGGTTGGGCCACCTGCTCTCGATCCGAAACGCCGACTGGGTGCCGGCGGCTCCACCTGTGGAGGGTCGGGTGGCCGGAAGGCCACCGCTGGCAACGAGACCGGAGGTATCGGTTTCGTCACGGTAGTGCACGGAACGTCCGTCCGACAACCTCTGATCGCAGCACATCGACACCCATCACCCCGCCCCTTAGCTCTACGACGGTACGGATTTCAACCGCACCGTCAAGCGGATTGGACAAGCTGTCACCGTTCGGCGACCAAGGGGAGCCTTCGGACGTTCTCGAATCGGTCACTGGGCCCGTCCCAAACCCACCGGGGCTCCTGCGGAGGCACCCGGTGGGTGAGGGTGGTCACGCAGTCGGGGAGACGGTCTCGTACTGGGCCAGTTCGCCCGCGAGGTCGACCGGAAGGCGGGCGTGCAGAACGGTGCCCTCGGCGACGTGCTCCTGCTTGAGGACCTCGCCGCGCTCGTGCACGCGCGCGACGAGGTCGCCGCGCTCGTAGGGCACCAGGACGTGCAGTTCGCTCTCCAGGCCCGGCAGGTCGGCCTCGATCGCGGCGCGCAGCTCCTCGATGCCGAACCCGGTGCGGGCGGACACGACGACGCTGTGCGGCTCACGGCGCTGCAGGCGCGCGATCGCGAGCTCGTCGGCGGCGTCCGCCTTGTTGATCACGATGATCTCCGGGATGCGGTCCGCGCCGATCTCGCGCAGCACCTCGCGGACGGCGTCGATCTGCGCCTCGGGGTCGGCGTCGGAGCCGTCGACGACGTGCAGGACCAGCCCGGCGTCGGTGACCTCCTCCAGCGTCGAGCGGAACGCCTCGACGAGCTGGTGCGGCAGGTGCCGGACGAACCCGACGGTGTCGGCCAGGGTGTAGGCGCGGCCGCCCGGCGTCTCGGCGCGCCGGACGGTGGGGTCGAGGGTGGCGAACAGCGCGTCCTCCACCAGGACCCCGGCGCCCGTGAGCCGGTTGAGCAGGGACGACTTGCCCGCGTTGGTGTAGCCGGCGATGGCCACGGCGGGCACCTGGTGGCGGCGCCGCTCGCCGCGCTTGGTGTCGCGCGACTTGGACATCTCGGCGATCTGGCGGCGCAGCTTGGCCATCCGGGTGCGGATCCGCCGCCGGTCCAGCTCGATCTTGGTCTCGCCGGGGCCGCGGCCGCCGATGCCGACGCCGCCCGCGGCGCGCCCGCCGACCTGCCGGGACAGGTTGCCGCCCCAGCCGCGCAGCCGCGGCATCAGGTAGTCGAGCTGCGCGAGCTCCACCTGCGCCTTGCCCTCGCGGCTCTTGGCGTGCTGGGCGAAGATGTCCAGGATCAGCGCCGTCCGGTCGATCACCTTGACCTGGACGGTCTCCTCCAGGTGGCGCAGCTGGCTCGGCGCCAGCTCGCCGTCGCAGATGACGGTGTCCGCGCCGGTGGAGATCACGATGTCGCGCAGCTCCGCCGCCTTGCCGGAGCCGATGTAGGTCGCCGAGTCGGGGCGGGTCCGGCGCTGGACGAGGCCCTCGAGCACCTGCGAGCCCGCGGTCTCGGCGAGCAGCGCCAGCTCGCGCAGGGAGTTCTCGGCCTCCGCGGCCGTCCCCTCCGTCCACACGCCGACGAGCACGACCCGCTCAAGCCGGAGGGCGCGGTACTCGACCTCGGTGACGTCGGTCAGTTCGGTGGACAGGCCCGCCACGCGGCGCAGTGCCCGCCGGTCCTCCAGGTCGAGCTCGCCCGTCAGGGGCTCGTACTCGAACTCGTCAGGGGCCTGGATCTCGTCTGCAGAGAAAGGTTCAGTCATATGTCCTCGTAGAACGCCGCTTCGCGGCCGTATCTTCCCCGGGATCGTCTCACGCACCATCCCCAGCGGTCACCTGGTTATCACCCTGTTTCCCCTTGGGTTGACGCAAGCGCGCGCGGGGAGGTCTGCAGGGAACCCCGCTTTGACCGGTCTCCCTACCGGCGAGTACCGTTCTCCACATAACAGAAGTCGAATTTCGCTATACGAAAGGGCAGGCAGATGGCTGGACTGGAAGGCATCGAGGTCACCGGACCCCTCGGCGAGCGGTACGAGGAGATCCTGACCCCCGAGGCGCTCGGCCTGCTCGCCGCCCTGCAGCGCGAGCTGGGCGCCCGCCGCAAGGAGCTGCTGGAGGCGCGCGCGGAGCGCCAGCGCAAGCTGTCCGCGGGCGGGACCCTCGACTTCCTGCCCGAGACCGCCGGCGTCCGCGGCGACGACTCCTGGCGCGTCGCCGCGCCCGCGCCCGGCCTGGAGGACCGCCGCGTCGAGATCACCGGCCCGACCGACCGGAAGATGACGATCAACGCGCTGAACTCGGGCGCCAAGGTGTGGCTGGCCGACTTCGAGGACGCCAACACCCCGCTGTGGAACAACATGGTCGAGGGGCAGCTCAACCTTCGGGACGCCCTCGACCGCACCATCGACTTCACCGACGCCAAGAGCGGCAAGTCCTACGCGCTGAAGGACGACGGGGAGCTCGCGACGATCGTCGTCCGGCCGCGCGGCTGGCACATGGAGGAGAAGCACGTGCTCGTCGACGGCGAGCCCATGTCCGGGTCGCTGTTCGACTTCGGCCTCTACTTCTTCCACTGCGGCCGCAGGCAGCTCGACAAGGGCAAGGGCCCCTACTTCTACCTGCCGAAGATGGAGAGCCACCTCGAGGCGCGGCTCTGGAACGACGCGTTCAACCTCGCCCAGGACGCCCTGGAGATCCCGCGCGGCACCATCCGCGCGACCGTGCTGATCGAGACGATCCCGGCCGCGTTCGAGATGGAGGAGATCCTCTACGAGCTGCGCGACCACTCCGCCGGCCTGAACGCGGGCCGCTGGGACTACCTCTTCTCGGTGATCAAGAAGTTCCGGGACCGGGGCACGGACTACGTGCTGCCCGAGCGCAACGCGATCACGATGACCGCGCCGTTCATGCGGGCCTACACCGAGCTGCTCGTGCGGACGTGCCACAAGCGGGGCGCGCACGCGATCGGCGGCATGGCGGCGTTCATCCCGTCCCGCCGCGACGAGGAGGTCAACCGGGTCGCGCTGGAGAAGGTCCGCGCCGACAAGACCCGCGAGTCCGGCGACGGCTTCGACGGCTCCTGGGTCGCCCACCCCGACCTCGTCCCGGTCTGCCGCGAGGTGTTCGACGGCGTCCTCGGGGACAGGCCGAACCAGCGCGACCGGCTCCGCGAGGACGTGCACGTCTCCGCCGCCGACCTGCTCAACGTCAAGGCCACCCCCGGTGAGATCACCGAGGCGGGCCTGCGCAACAACATCGACGTGGCGCTGCGCTACCTGGCCACCTGGCTGGACGGCGCCGGCGCGGTAGCGATCCACAACCTGATGGAGGACGCGGCCACCGCGGAGATCTCCCGCTCCCAGGTATGGCAGTGGATCTACAACGGCGTCTCCACCGCGGAGGGCCAGAAGATCACCAAGGAGTGGGTGGAGCAGCTCTTGGACGAGGAGCTGGGCAAGATCCGCGAGGAGCTGGGGCAGGCGTACAACGAGCCCCGCTACAACCAGGCCGTGGAGCTCTTCAAGGAGGTCACGCTGGCCGACGAGTACTCCGAGTTCCTCACCACGCCGGCCTACCAGCAGTTCCCGTAGGGGCCCGGCTCCGGCGGCGTTCGCGGGCCGTCCGGGAGAGGTGTTCCGGACGGCCCGCAGGGCCTTGCGACCGCCCGGCGGGCGAGGGATCGTGGAAAGAGTGGAGACCATGCTCACGGCGCTCGGACCCAGGCTGGAGGCGCTGCTCGGGCCCGGCCGGGTGATCAGCGATCCGGTGCGGCTGCGCACCTACGAGTGCGACGGCCTCACCAACCACCGGTGCACGCCCGGCGTCGTCGTGCTGCCCGACACGGCCGAGCAGATCGCCGCGATCGTGCGGGAGTGCGCGGCGGCCGGGGTCCCCTACGTCGCGCGCGGGTCGGGCACGGGCCTGTCGGGCGGAGCGCTCCCCCGCGCGGACGGCGTGCTGATCGTCACGTCCCGGATGAACCGGATCCTGGAGATCGACATCCCCGGGCAGCGGGCCGTGGTGGAGCCCGGCGTGATCAACCTGGACGTGACGCGGGCCGTCCGCCCGCACGGGTACTACTTCGCGCCCGACCCGTCCAGCCAGCAGATCTGCTCGGTGGGCGGGAACGTCGCGGAGAACTCCGGCGGCGCGCACTGCCTGAAGTACGGGTTCACCGCCCACCACGTGCTGGCGTGCGAGGTCGTCACGCCCGACGGCGAGCTGGTCGAGCTGACGGCGGACGGGCCCGGCTACGACCTGCTCGGCGTGTTCGTCGGGGCGGAGGGCACGCTCGGCATCACCACCAAGATCACGGTCCGGCTGACGCGGGTCCCCGAGACCGTGCAGACGCTGCTGGCCGCGTTCGGCTCGATCGAGGCGGGCGGCGCCGCGGTGTCGGCGATCATCGGCGCGGGCGTCGTCCCGGCGGCGATCGAGATGATGGACGCCCTGGCGATCGAGGCGGCCGAGGCGGCGGTGCGCTGCGAGTACCCGCCGGGCGCCGGCGCGGTGCTGATCGTGGAGCTGGACGGCCCGGAGGCCGAGGTCGCCGCCCAGTTCACCGAGGTGGAGCGGATGTGCCGGGACGCGGGCGCCTTCGAGATCCGCATCGCCGCCGACGACGCGGAGCGGGCGCTGATCTGGAAGGGGCGCAAGTCGGCGTTCGCGGCCGTGGGCCGGATCAGCCCGGCCTACCTCGTCCAGGACGGCGTCATCCCCCGGACGGTGCTTCCGGACGTCCTGGCCAGGATCGACGCTTTGTCCGCCAAGTCGGGCGTGCGGGTCGCGAACGTGTTCCACGCGGGGGACGGCAACCTGCATCCGCTGGTGCTGTTCGACGACGCCGAGCCGGGCGCCGAGGAGCGTGCCGAGCAGGTCTCGGGCGCGATCCTCGACCTGTGCATCGAGCACGGCGGCTCCATCACGGGCGAGCACGGGGTCGGCGTGGACAAGGCCCGCTACATGCCGCGCATGTTCACCGACGCCGACCTGGACACGATGCAGATGGTCCGCTGCGGCTTCGATCCGGCCGGGCTGTGCAATCCGGGCAAGGTCTTCCCCACGCCCCGGCTGTGCGGGGAGGTGCCCGGCAAGCGCAAGGGCCCGCACCCGTTCGAGGGAAAGGCGGACATCTTCTGATGCGGCCCCTGGACGCCCTGGCGAAGGTCTGCGGCGACGTACGGCCCGGTGAGGCCGCGGAAGGCGTGCTCGGCGTGGAGCCCGCGCTCGTCGCGGCGCCGAAGAACCTGGCCGAGGCCTCCGACGTCATGCGCGTGGCCGCCGAGAAGGGGCTGGCCGTCGTCCCGCGCGGGGCCGAGACCCGGTTGGACTGGGGCGAGCCGCCGGAACGCTGCGATCTGCTCGTCGACACCCATCGGCTCAACAGGCTCGTCGAGCACACGGCGGGCGACCTCGTCGCCAAAGCGGAGGCCGGGCTCGCGATGGAGGACTTCGCCGGGAAACTGGCCGAACGGGGGCAGCGGCTCGCGCTCGACGTCCCGCTGCCGGGTTCGACGGTCGGCGGGACGATCGCCACGAGCGCCGCCGGTCCCCTGCGCACGCTCTACGGGACGCCCAGGAACCTGGTCATCGGGCTCACTGTCGTCCGGGCGGACGGCCAGGTCGCGCGCTCGGGGGGCAAGGTCGTCAAGAACGTCGCCGGGTACGACCTGGGGCGGCTCTTCTGCGGCTCCTACGGAACGCTCGGCCTGATCGTGGACGCCACGTTCCGCCTGCATCCGATCCCCGAGGCGACCGCGTACGTGACGTGCGCCGTCGACGGGCCGGAGGACGCGCACGACGCGGTCCAGACCGTCCTGCACTCCCCCGTCGCCCCGAGCGCGGTCGAATACATCAGCCCGGGAACGGTCGCGGTCTTCCTGGAGGGCGTTCCCGACGGCGTCGCCGCGCGCGCTCGGCAGACTGCGGAGCTCCTCGGTGAGAAGGCCGAGATCTCCGACGCCGCACCGGACGGCTGGGGCCTCTACCCGGAGGGCACCACCCTCATCGACATCGGCGCCCCGCCACCCTCGCTCCGCGACGTCATCGGCACGCTCGGCCCGGATGCCGCCGCCACCTGGAGCGCCGGCGGGCATGGTCACGTCGGGCTTCCCGCCGGCCTCGGCCCGAACGAGGTGGCCGATGTCCTCGGCCGTCTGAGGGACGTGCTGAGGAAGCACCGCGGTCACGCCGTCGTCCGCTACGCGCCGCAGGAGGTGCGCGGCGAGATCGACCTGTGGGGGCCGGTTCCGGCGCTGACGCTGATGCGGCGGGTGAAGGACCAGTTCGACCCGGATCACCGGCTGTCCCCGGGCCGTTTCGTAGGAGGGATGTGATGAGCGCTCAGGACGACCTCCCGAACCTGCTCAACGACTGCGTGCACTGCGGTTTCTGCCTTCCGACATGCCCCACCTACGTGCTGTGGGGCGAGGAGATGGACTCTCCCCGGGGCCGCATCCATCTGATGCAGCAGCACGCCGACGGCGAACCGCTCAGCGGGCCGATGGTCGAGCACTTCGACCGCTGCCTGGGATGCATGGCGTGCGTGACGTCCTGCCCGTCCGGTGTGCAGTACGACCGGCTCATCGAGATGACCCGCGCCGACGTCGAACGCGAACACCCCCGTTCGCTGAAGGAACGCGCCCTACGGGAGATGGTCTTCCATCTGTTCCCGTACAGGCGGAGGCTCCGCGCCCTGCGCGGCCCCCTGCGCGCCTACCAGAAATCGGGGCTGGAACGACTCGTGCGGCGCAGCGGTCTCCTGGAACGCGTTTCACCGTCCCTGGCGGCGATGGAACGGCTCGCGCCGCCCCTCGGTAAGGCGCCGAGGCTCCCCGAGCGGGTCGCCGCGCGCGGAGAGCGCCGCGCCACGGTCGGGATGCTGACCGGGTGCGTCCAGGGCGACTTCTTCCCGGGCGTCAACGCCGCCACGGCACGCGTGCTGGCGATGGAGGGCTGCGACGTCGTCATCCCGAGGCACCAGGGGTGCTGCGGCGCGCTGTCCCTGCACTCGGGACGGGAGGAGGAGGCCCGCGCCTTCGCCCGCCGGACGGTCGAGACCTTCGAGGCCGTCGACGTGATCGTGGTGAACTCCGCGGGCTGCGGGTCCGCGATGAAGGAGTACCGGGCGCTGCTGGCCGACGACCCGGAATGGTCCGGGCGGGCGGAGGCCCTCTCCGCCAGGACGCGGGACCTGGCCGAGTACCTGGTGGAACTCGGACCGCGGGCCGAGCGGCGGCCGCTTCCGGTCACGGTCGCCTACCACGACGCCTGCCACCTCGCCCACGCGCAGGGCGTCCGGAGCCAGCCCCGCGAGCTGCTCTCCGCCATCCCCCGGCTGACCGTCCGAGAGATCGCCGAACCGGACGTCTGCTGCGGTTCGGCCGGTACCTATAACCTGTTCCAGCCGGAGGCCGCCGGAGAGCTCGGCGACCGCAAGGCGGTGAACGTGGACGCCACCGGAGCCGAACTACTGGTCGCCGCCAACCCCGGCTGCTCGATGCAGATCGCCACGGCGCTGCGCCGGCGCGGGGCCGACATCGCGGTCGCGCACACCGCGCAGGTGCTGGACGCCTCCCTGCGGGGACTCGGCCGCGACGCCCTCATCGCGCGCGGTTCGTAGCCCGCAGATCAGGACCGCCGCCGATCCGGCCGTCAGGTAGGGTGGCCTGCCCGCCGTGGGCAGGACACGCCGACCGAGCCGGAGAGGGCCCGAGGGAGCAGCGACGACCATGTCCGACAGCCGCCAGCCGTACCGCTCGCACCGCCGCAGGAAGAAGAGCCACGCGGGAAGGCTCGGACTCGCCGGCGCCCTGACCGGCGCCGTCGGGATCGCCGCGGTGGCCGGAGCGATCGTGGTCCTGCGGCCCGGCACGGGCGACGGCGCGGGGTCCCCGCCGCCGAGCCTCGCCGGCCAGGGCGGCGACGCGGCGGTCACGTCCGCGCCCGCTCCGAAGGCCGGCCCGCCGGTCGGCTTCACGACCCCGGAGGGTTACGGCTACACCCTCGCCGCCGTCATGGCGGGGACGTCCCGGCAGCCGCTCGGCGCCACGCAGGCCCCGCCGTCCGGCACGACCTACGCCTACGCCGACTACGTCCTCACCAACAGCGGGCGGCGGCCCGTCCTGCTGGACTTCCCCGCCGACCTGTTCATGCCGAAGTCGCAGGTCCCGTCGTCGGCGCAGGAGCGGTGCATGCCGCAGGCGGGCATCCCGGACGACATGTGCACCCTTCCCAACCACAGCACGGTCACCGCGCGGATCGGCGGATCGAAGGCGCCGGTCGAGGACGGCGGCGACACGATGATCCCGGCGGGCGCCTCCTACGTGGTCCGCATCGCCTCCGACCTTCCGGTCAAGGAGGACCTCTCCGCCGACGACCTGCGCCTGTACGTGTGGAACGCCCGCTTCACCAGCGACCGCAAGGGTGTCCGGCTCGCCTTCCCGTGAGCCTCACCGGCCGGTGAAACCGATGTCCTGATAGGCGGGCCTCCGGAAGCCGCCGGCCCCGACGTTGGCGAGGTCCGCGCGCACCGCGACGAGCTGGGGGCGCTGGTACAGCGGCAACACCGACGCCTGGCGCCAGATGAGCCGGTCGGTCCTGTTCACCAGGGCGCGGGCCCTCTCCGGGGCGAGCTCCGCGACGGCCCGGTCCATCGCCGCGTCGATGGCGGCGCTGCCGATCCGCGAGTAGTTCTGCTGGACGTTCCGTCCGCGCGGTCGTGCGAACACGGCTTTCATCTGCGAGACGGGGAACGAGGTGCCGAGCCACGAGAACGGGACGATGTCCATGTTCCCGGGCGTGACGTAGTGCTCGAAGAGGTCGTCTGCGGGGACGACCTGGATGTCCACTCGGACGCCTATGCGTTCGAGCAGCGCACGCGTCAGTTCTCCTTCCCGCCTGCTGATGGGGACCCCAGACGGAACCACGAACCGCAGCGCGAGGGTGCGTCCCGCCTTGGCGCGGTACTTGCCCCGCGGTTTCCAGCCCGCCTCGTCCAGGAGCCGTCTGGCCCGAGCGGGGTCGTAGACGCCCAGCCCGCTGGAGTTGTCCTGGTAGCCGGCCTGAGTGTTGACGTAGAAGTGGTTCCCGAGCGTCTGGACCGGTACGCCGAGGCCTGAAAGGTCGGATCGTGCGATGACGTGCCGGTCGATGCCGAGCATGACCGCCCGGCGCACCCTGGCATCGGACAGGATGGGGCCGGCCGCGTTGAACGTGAAGTTCCGCCAGTCCGGCCCGCCCGCCCTGCGGACGGCGACGCCGGGGACGCCCTGGACGCGCTGCAACGCGTCCGCGTCGAGCCCGATGTCCATCAGGTCGATCTCACCGTTGGCGAACGCGCCGGGCATCGCGCTGGTGTCCATGGCGCGGAAGACGATCCGGTCGAGCTTCGCCGGCGCACCCCACCATGCCGGGTTTCGCACCAGGGTCAGCGTCTTGGCCGTCCGGTCGATCCGCTGGAGTCTGAACGGTCCGGCCGTGACAGGTAAGCGGCCCGTCCACCCTGTGTTGAACGCCCGTGGGCTGGCGTAGGCGGTGGCCGGGTAGAGGGGGCTGAACAGGCTGCGCCAGTCGGCGTACGTGTGGGCGAACGTCACCTCGACCACATGCTCGTCGGCACCGCGTGCGACTCGCTCGATCTGCCGGTAACCGGTGACGGTCGAGACCTCATAGCGCGGGTCACGACCAGATAGCGCATAGGTCTGCGCCAGAAAATCGGCGTAACCGACGGGCCGTCCGTCCGACCACTTGGCACGCGGGTTGAGCCTGTAGGTCACGGTCTGGCCGTGCCGGGTCCTCTTCAACGTGGCCGACTCCAGGTACTCCGGAACGGGGTGCGGGACGGCTTTCTCGTCCGCACGCATCAGATATGGCAGGACGCCCTGGACGACGTGCTCCACCGCGCCCTTGGCACCGTTGATGTGGTTGGTGTTCCACTGGGACGGGAACTCGGGGAGCGGCCAGTTGAGCGTTCCGCCGTTCGCGACGCGGTCGCGCGGAGTCGGGTTCACATCAGCAGCAGGCAGCGCCCCGGACGCGTTGGACGTCGTTGTCTCCGGAGCACGGCACCCGGTGCCGGTGATGAGCGTGACCCCAAGAAGGGTGGCGGCGACGACCTGTCTCATCGTTCGGACTCCGCCGGGACGAGCGGGTGGTGGCAGGCGACGGAGCGGTCCGCCGCCATGGCGAGCTGCATCGGATCGTGGTGTTCGCATAGGCGTCTGTCGTCGAGGGTGAGCGTGGCGTAGTGCGGGCAGCGAGCACGGAACCGGCACCCTGCGGGCCCGACCACAGGGTCGGGCGGGTCACCGGGTAGAAGGAAGCGGCGAGGTCGATCCCGATCCGGGCGGGAAGAAGGCATCGCGTCCAGCAGCGCCTGCGTATAGGGCTGGGCGGGAGCCCCGTACACACCGGCGACCGGCCCGATCTCAACAACGCGCCCCATGTGCATCACGGCGACCCGGTCGGCGAAGCCCCTCACCAGGGGGAGGTCGTGGGTGACGAACAGGCACGCCATTCCGAGCCGCACCCGAAGCCCTTCCAGCAAATCCATGACGCTCGCCTGCACGACGGTGTCCAGTGCGGACACAGGCTCGTCCAGAAGCAGAAGACGGGGTTCTAAGGCGAGAGCTCTGGCCAGAGCCACACGCTGCCTTTGCCCGCCCGAGAGCGCATGCGGGAAGCGCCGCGCATGGCCGGGCTCCAAGCCCACCAGCGCGAGAAGTTCCTCTACGCGACCACCGATCGGCATGCGATGCGCGGTGAGCGGCTCGGCGATGATGTCGGCCACCCGCATACGTGGATTCAGCGAGGCGTACGGGTCCTGGAACACGACCTGGACGTCTTTGCGCAAGGCCTTGCGGTGGGTGGCGCGCAAGGCGGCCGTGTCCTGGCCCAAGACGCTGACGCGCCCACCCTCAGGACGGGACAGCCGCAGAATTTCCATCAGCGTCGTGGTCTTGCCGGACCCCGACTCCCCCACCAGCGCGAGCGTCTCGCCCTCACGGACGTCGAAGCTGACGCCGTCCACGGCCCGTACCTCTCCGGCCCGCCGCCGCACCAGCGCGCCTTTGAAGAAGGGATAGCGACGGACCAGCCCGTCCACCTGAAGAACCACCGGACGCTCAGGCCGAGCACGCGGAACCGGCGGACCTCCCGCACGCGTCCATGAGCGCACCAGGCGGCTCGTATAGGGCATCTGAGGCCTACAGAGGACTTGCTCCGCCGTGCCCGTCTCCACCACCCGGCCCTCGTGCAGCACCATCACGCGGTCCGCGAAGCCGGCGACGGCGCCCAGATCGTGGCTGATCAGCACGATCGCGGCCCCGCTCGCCTCCCGGGCGACCCGCAGGACGTCCAGCACCTGCGCCCGGACGGTCGCGTCGAGGGCCGAGGCGGGCTCGTCGGCCACGATCGCGACCGGGTCGTTCGCGACGGCCATGGCGATCATCACGCGCTGCCGCATCCCCCCGGACAGCTCATGCGGGTAGCAGCGCACCCGTCGCGCCGCCTCCGGCATGCCGACCAGTTCGAGCAGGTCCAGAGCACGAGCACGCGCCGCCGAACGGCTCACGGCCGAGTGGATCCGGACGGCCTCGACGATCTGGTCTCCCACCCTGCGGACGGGCGACAGCGCCGCCGACGGATCCTGGAAGACCATCGCCAGGTCCTTGCCGCGCACCCGCGAGAGTTCCGCGTCGGACCGTCCCAGCAGTTCCTGACCGCGCAGCCGCACAGAGCCCGTCACGCGCGCTCCCTCCGGAAGCAGCCCCATCAGAGCGAGCGCGAGCGCGGTCTTGCCGGCCCCCGACTCGCCGACGATCCCGAGCGCCTCCCCGGCCTCGACCGAGAAGCTCACACCGCGCAGGGCGCGCGCGCCCGTCGCGTGACCGACCGCCAGGCCGGCGACCCGCAGGACCGTCAACGCCCGGCCTCCGGGTCGAGAGCGTCCCGCAGCCCGTCGCCGATCAGGTTCACCGCGACGACGATCGAGACGAGCAGCGCAGCGGCGAACCCGAACGCCCACGCATGCGCGGTCGCCCCGCCCCGGCCGTCGGCGATGACCGTGCCGAGCGAGACGTCCGGCGGCCGCGTCCCGAAACCGAGGTAGGACAACCCGCTCTCGGCGACGATCGCGACGCTCACGTTCAGGCTCGCGTCCACGGCCAGCAGCGACGCCAGCCCGGGCGCCACATGCCGCGCGACCAGCCGCGGCGTGCCGACGCCGAGGTACCGCGCGGCGAGCACGTGGTCGCGGTCCCGCAGGGAGAGCGTCGCGGCACGCACCGCGCGGGCGGTGACCATCCACATGAACGCGGCCAGCAGCGCCGCGAGCACCGGGCGCCCTCCGGCGGTCCGGGACGCCAGGACGGTCACGACCAGGAAGGACGGGAGCACCAGCAGAAGATCGACGCCCCACATCAGCACCCGGTCGGCCTTGCCGCCGAGGAACCCGGCCGCGGTCCCGACGACGGCGGCGAGCCCCGTCGACAGCAGGGCGGCGCTCAGACCGACCAAGAGCGAGTTCTGCGCGCCGCGCAGGGTGAAGGCGAAGACGTCGCGTCCGCTCTGGGTCGTGCCGAGCCAGTGGCCGCCGGACGGCCCCTGCCGGAACGCGGTGAAGTCCGTCTCGTCCCATCCCCACGGCGAGGCGAGCGGCCCGGCGAAGGCCAGGAGGAACAACAGCACGAGCAGGACCGCCCCGGCCACCATCCGCCGCCCGCAGGTCATGGCGTACCCCCGGTGCGGACGCGGGGGTCCAGCGCGGCGGCCAGCACGTCGGACCCGAGCGCGGCCAGGAGGACGGCGCAGGCGGCGAGGCATTCGATGCCGGCGACGGCGTTGACGTCGCCCCGTGAGATGGAGGCGACGAGCCACTCCCCCAGCCCGTGCCGCCCGAAGGCCGTCTCGGTGAACACGCCGCCGAGGAGCACCACCCCGGAGGTGTAGGCGAGATAGGCGGTCATCGGGACGATCGCGGTCCGGAGCCCGTGGCGCAGCAGCGCGCAGCGCCGCCGGAGCCCCCTGGCCCTCGCGGCGCGCACATGGTCGGCGTGCAGCACGTCCAGCATCAGGCCGCGCTGGTAGCGGGCGTAGAGAGCGATCTGGCAGAGCGCGATCGTGACCGTCGGCAGCAGCAGCCGGCGTCCCCGATCCGCGAGATCCCAGAGCCGACCCCCGGACGCCCCAGGCGCGGACTCCCCCACCCAGACGAACAGCCGCATCCCCAGGGCGTCGTTGGCCTCGCCGGCCACGATCTGTAAGAGCACCGCGAGGACGAACACGGGGACGGCCAGCAGCAGGTAGGAGCCGCCGGAGATCAGCCTGTCGGCCGCCCGACCGTGCCGGGCGGCGGCGTAGGCGCCGAGAGCGACGCCGAAGGCGCCCCCCAGGACGGCACCCGGAGCGACCAGGCGAAAGCTCACTCCGAGCCGGCGCCACAACTCGCCTTCGACAGGATCACCGTCCCACGTCCGGCCGAAGTCGCCCTGCGCCACGCCCCCGGCCCAGGTGAGGTACCGCTCCGCCAATGGCTTCCGGTCATCGAGGTTGAGCGCACCGAGCCGCGCGTCGATGACGGCCTGCGGCGGACGGGGCGCGCGGTCCTCGAAACCTGCCCGGGGATCGAGCGCCGCGGCGGCGAGCAGGTAGCCGAGGCTGGCGGCGAGCACGGCCAGCGCCGCGTGGTTCGCCAACCGCCGCACCATGAACGTCGCCACCGTCCGCCCTCCGAACACCACCCTGAAGTCACCGAATGCTATTGACTGGCCACGGAAAGCGTACGGATTTCGTCAAGAGTCACGGCTTTGAAGGTCACGCGAGCGCCGGTTCGCGGCCGTGCTCGGCCTCGCCTGCCGAACGCCTCCGCAGGCCGCCGAAGACCACGAGCCCGAGACCGGCGGTGGCCCAGGCGGTCAGGACGGCGATGGGGCCGGCGCCTCCGGCGCCGTCGAAGAACGCCGCCGACCGGAGGAGGGTGGCCGACGCACCCGGCGGCAGGTACTGGCCGATCGTGCCCCACGGCTGCGGCAGCAGCTCGGGTGCCGAGGTCGCCGCCGACAGAGGATTGCCGAGCAGCAGCAGCGTGAGCGCGCCGAGTCCGAATCCGGCGCGGCCGACGGCGGCGGCCAAGCCGACCACGGTTCCGGTCACGGCGAGGACGGTCAGCGCCATGACTCCGGCGAGCGTGACGTAGGAGCCGGGAAGCAGCGACAGCCAGCCTTGCGCGATCCACGCGACGTCCAGCCCGCCCAGCGCGGCGAAGATCGCCGTGCCGGCGGTGCGCCAGGCGAGGGACGGGATGGCGAACGTCATCAGTACCGCGGCCGCGAGCCCGGACATGACCAGCGGTAGCGCGAGAGCGCCGAAACCGGCCCCGCGGGGGTCGTCGGAGTCCGCGGCGACCACGTCCTGGACGGGCGGGGCCACCGGGGCGCCCCCGGGACGGAGCCGCGTCGCGATCGCGCCGAGCTGCTGGGCGACCAGCGGCGAGGCGGCGGAGGCGGTGAGCACCTTCGGGCCGGACGGCGCCGTGACGACGGCGCCGTAGGCCTCGCGATCCGCGATCGCCGCACGCGCGGCGGCCTCGTCCGGAGCGGTCCGGACGTCGAAGGCGCCCGGCCGCGCGCGGTCGAGCATGTCGGCGACCTCGGCGGCCCGCGGACCGGTCACGACGACCGGGACGTCACGCGGCGCCGTCCGCGCGGCGGGCCACGAGAAGGCGACGACCATGACGAGCTGCAGCAGCGCCGCGCCGACGGCCACGCCGACGGCGCGCGCGGCGGGGGAAGTCCGCACGATCTCCTCCAAAAACGAATGTTCGTTCTCTTTAGCGCGGAGCCTGGCACCCCCTCCGGGGCTTGTCAAGAAACGAACGTTCGTTTTAGATTGGCTCCATGCCGAGAGTCAGCGAGGAGCACCTGGAGCGCCGCCGCCTCCAGATCCTGGAAGCGGCGCGGACGTGCTTCATCCGCAAGGGCATCCACGCGACGTCCATGCAGGACGTCTTCGCCGAGGCCGGGCTCTCCGCCGGCGCCGTCTACCGGTACTTCAAGAGCAAGAACGAGATCATCGAGGCGAACATCGCCACCGTGATCGGCGACCTGCGCACGTTCTTCACCGCGCTCGCCGACAGCGACCCGCTGCTCCCGCTCGACGAGATGGCCGAGCGGTTCGCCTCCCGGGTCGTCGCCATGTCCGACGAGAACGGCCCGCTCCGGCTCGCGCCCCAGGGCTGGGCGCTCGCCACGCACGATCCGGAGATCGCCGCGTACGTCGCCGACAACGTGGCCGGGCTGCGCGACACCTGGACCCGCTACATCCGCCGGCTGGTCGACGCCGGCCTGCTCCCCGCCGACACCGACGCCGTGGCCGCCGGGAAGACGCTGTTCGCGCTCTTCCCCGGCTTCCTGATCCAGCGCCTGCTCCTCGATGACTTCACCGCCGAGGACCTGAGGCGCGGCGTGAAGGCCCTGACGCGCGAGAGCATGCTGACTCCGGCGTCCTGACCCGCCCCTCCCCGCACGCGCGCCCCGCCCCTCCCCGCACCCCGACACGCCCGGGAGCCCGGCACGCGGCCACGACTGGCCGCTGACCTGCGCCTTCCGTTCATCTCGGGCGTTTCCCCGGCTACCATCACGGCACGCCCGCACGCACCGCGACCGGAAAGCCCTCCGCCCGACCGGTCCGGCGGTGTCCTGAGGCGGACGCGCTGAGCACTGCAGTACAGGGAGCTGCGCGTTTTAACATTCCATTACTTTCGGGCGGGGAGTGTGCATGGAGACGGAAGAGCACGACCGCGCGGCGGGGCGCGTGGGCGCCCTCCTCGCGCTGACCGCGGTCGCGTCCGTCGCCGCGTCGTTGATCATCGGCGCCCGCGTGCCGTCCGAACTGCGGATGGTGTGGTGGCATCCCGAGATCCTGGTCGCCCTGGCCTGGACGCCCGTGGGCGCCGTCCTGCTGCGGCACAGGCCCGGGCTGACGGTCGCCTGGCTCATGGTCGGCGCGGGTTTCAGCGCCTCGCTGTACGTGCTCTCCCTCAACCTCGGCCCCTGGCTCGAGCTCCACCGGTGGCCCGGGGCCGGGTTCGTCCAGTGGCTCGCCGTCTGGCTGTGGGCCGTTGACACCTACGCCCTGACCCTCGTGCTGCCGCTGATCTTCCCGGACGGCCGGCTGGTGTCGCGGTGGTTCCGGCCCGCCCTCGCCCTCGCCTGCCTCGTCCCGGTCGTCGTCTGCGCGCACCTGACGGTCGACCCGGGCGTGCGCCGCTGGCACAACGGCGTCTCGGTGTACCCGTTCGAGGAGATCCCGCTCCCGATCAGCGCGGTCATCGTCACCGCCCTGGCGGCGGGCCTGTTCTCGGTGGCCGTGCGGTTCGTGCAGGCGCCCCCGGACGTGCGGCGGCAGATCGCCTGGGTGGTCTATCCCGGCATCCTCGCCGAGGCGATCATCTTCGTCGGCGAGAACGACCCGATCGGCGACCCGCTGCGCGACCTCACCATCGTCGCCGTCCCCATCTGCATCGCGATCGCGATCACCCGCTACCGGCTGTACGACATCGACCTCGTGATCAGCCGGACGCTGGTGTACGCGGGCCTCGTCGTCGTCATCACCGGCGTGTACTTCGCGCTCGTCGGCACCGCGAGCCTGCTCGCCCACGGCCGCGGCACCCTCGCCGGGCTCGCCGGGGCGATCGTCGCCGGCGCGGTCTTCGAACCCGTCCGGCGGCGCCTGCAGCGCATGGTGGACGCGTTCATCCACGGCGAGCGCGATCCGTACCGGCTCGCCGACCGGCTGAACCGGCGGCTGCAGACCGCCGCGAACCCGGGCGCCGCACTGGCCGTCGCCGCCGAGGTGGCGCGTTCGGCCCTGCACGCGACCGGCGTCACGATCGAGGTGCTGGACCGCGACGGCCGGACGGTCTCGGCGGAGGACGGCGTGCTCGGCGACCGCCCGCAGCTCATCCCGCTGGTGTGGCACGGCGAGCCGGTGGGGCGCCTGCTGTTCGGCGTCACCCGCACCCCGGACGCGCGCCTGTCGAACGTCCTCGCCCGCAACCTCGCCGAGCTGGCGAACGCGGCGCGCCTGTCCGCGGACGTCCAGCGCTCCCGTGAGCACATCCTGCGCACGCGGGAGGAGGAGCGGCGGCGGCTGCGCCGCGACCTGCACGACGGGCTCGGGCCGACGCTGGCCAGCCTCGCCATGACGGTGGACGCCGCGCGCATCACGCTCAAGACCGACCCGGAGGCGGTCGACGGCCTGCTGGAGGAGCTGCGCGCCACCATGGGGCGCACGATCGGCGACATCAGGGAGCTCGTGTACGGCCTGCGGCCACCCGCCCTGGACGATCTCGGGCTGGAGGGCGCGATCCAGGCGCTCGGCGGGGTCGTCGCCGCGGGGGACGGCCCGCGGGTGGACGTGCGCGTCGAGGGCGACCTGAAGGGCCTGCCGGCCGCCGCCGAGGTCGCCGCGTACCGGATCGTCCAGGAGGCGCTGACGAACGTCCACCGGCACGCCGGCGCGGGCTGCGCCGAGGTGCGGCTGCATCTGAACGGTGATCTGCACGTCACCGTCGACGACGACGGTGTGGGGCTGCCCGACCAGGTGCGTTCCGGCATCGGCATGTCCTCCATGCGCGAGCGCGCGGCCGAGCTGGGAGGATCCTGCACGGTGGGGCCCGGCCCCAAGGGCGGGACCCTGGTCCGCGCCAGACTGCCGGTCAACGGCGTCTCCCCCTGAGGCGCCCTCTCCGGGTGGGAGGGCCGGTGACCGCCCCCCGCCAAGAAGGTCGCCACCGGCCCTCAGGCTCCGTACGGGCCCGGGGCTCCCATCCCGGTCCATACGGGCCATTCACCAGAGGGTGTGCAAGAGAGAAGTTATGCGGCGGAAGGTCCCGCCGGAGAGGGACAGTTGTCCCGTCTGTGCCGGGACCGCTCCGGGACCGGCACAAGCCCAGGTGAGACAGTCGCCCGCTAGATCCAGCCGGGCCGTGTCTCGCCCTCGGCGACCAGGACGGCCGGGCCCCTCAGGTAGCTGGTCTCGCCGTCCAGGACGACGGTCACCCGCCCGCCGGGGACGTCCACGGTCCATTCGGCGCCGTCGGCCGCGCCGCCGGCCGCCGCCGCGGCCACCGCGACGGTCCCGGTGCCGCACGAGCGGGTCTCGCCCGAGCCGCGCTCGTACACCCGCATCTCGACGTGCCGCTCCCCCACGCCGCGGAAGAACTCGACGTTCACCCCCGCGGGGAAGACCGCCGGGTCGAAGCCGGGGGCGCGCGACAGGTCGAGGGCGGCGACGGGCTCGGCGACGCGGCACGCCAGATGGGGGTTGCCGACGCTGACCCGCTCGCCCGCGAAGCTCGCGCCCGCCAGGCTCGCCTCCCCCGGGCCGAGGAGCTCCGGCCGGCCCATCTCCACGGTGACGTCCCCGGACGGGCCGAGCGTCACGCGGCGCAGGCCCGCGCGGGTGGCCAGGTCCCACTCCCCGGGCGGGGCGAGGCCCGCGTCGACCAGGTAGCGGGCGAACACGCGCACCCCGTTGCCGCACATCTCGGCGATGCTGCCGTCGGCGTTGCGGTAGTCCATGAACCACTCGGCGTCGGCGTCGAGGTCGCCGTCGACGTCGGCGGCCTTCGTCCGGACCACGCGCAGGACGCCGTCGGCGCCGATCCCCGCCCGCCGGTCGCACAGCCGCACGACGGCCTCCGGGGTGAGGTCCAGGACGCCGTCCGGATCCGGGAGGATCACGAAGTCGTTCTCGGTGCCATGCCCCTTGACGAACCGCATGCCCCCGATCATATGGGCTCCGACCGGCCCCGCCTCACCAGGGCCTCGGCGCGATCGACCAGGTGGGGGGCGTCGTAGGCCAGCCACCGCACGCGCGGGTCGCGGCGGAACCACGACTCCTGGCGGCGGGCGAAACGCCGCGTCGTCCGGACCGTTTCCTCCTTGGCCTGCTCCTCCGTCCACTTCCCCGCCAGGAACCGCAGCACCTGCGCGTAACCGAGGGCGCGCCCGGCGGTCAGACCGTCCCGTAGCCCCCGCTTCTCCAGCTCCCGGACCTCGTCGACCAGGCCCGCCTCCCACATCCGCTCCACCCGCACGGCGATGCGCTCGTCCAACTCGTCGCGGGGCACGCTCAGCCCGATCTGCACGACGTCGTCGTAGCGGTACCGGTGCTCGGGCAGGGTCGCGGTGAACGGGCGGCCGGTGATCTCGATGACCTCCAGCGCCCGCACGATCCGGCGGCCGTTGCTCGGCAGGATCGCCTCCGCGGCCGCGGGGTCCAGGCCGCGCAGCCGCTCGTGCAGCGGGCCGGGCCCGACCCGCGCCAGCTCCTCCTCCAGGCGTCCCCGCACGGCCGGATCCGTCCCCGGGAACTCCATCTGGTCGAGGGCGGCGCGCACGTACAGCCCGGAACCGCCGACCAGCACGGGCAGCCGTCCCCGGCCCCGGATCCGCGCGATGGCGTCGGCGCTGAGCCGCTGGTACTCGGCGACGCTCGCGGTGGCCGTGACGTCCCAGACGTCCAGCAGGTGGTGCGGGACCCCGCGCATCTCGGCCGCGGACAGCTTCGCGGTGCCGATGTCCATGCCGCGGTACAGCTGCATCGAGTCGGCGTTGACCGCCTCCCCGTCCAGCCGGAGGGCCAGCTCGACGGCCAGGTCGGACTTGCCGGCCGCCGTGGCGCCGACGACCGCGATCACTTGCGGGGCATTGGGTGAGGTCACGGGATTGATTGTGGCAACAGAACGGGTATGGCCGGAATGAACGGGTGCCGCGCCGCGCCCGCGGCGCCGAACGAGCCGAGGGATCCGGGGGGATTCGATGTCGATCGTCGACAAGGTCAAGCAGATGCTCGGGCAGCACTCCGACAAGGCCAAGCACGGCGTCGAGAAGGCCGGGGACGCGTTCGACCAGCGGACGGGCGGCAAGTACGCCGACAAGGTCGACCGGGTCCAGGACCAGGCCGGCCGGTACATCGACCGCGAGAGCGGCCAGGCCGGCGGCACGGGCGCGCAGCCCGGCGAGACCGGCGGCCAGCCCGGCGCAGCGGGTGAGCACCCCGGCGCCGCGGGCGAGCACCCCGGCGGGACGGGCGGACAGCCCGGCGGCGCCGGCGACCAGCCCGGCGGAACGGGCGGGCCGCCGTCCTAGACCGGCCCGATCACGCCGTGGTTCAGGGGCGGGTCGAGCAGCCCGGCGCGGACGCGGCGGGCTGGGCCGGGCGCCCGATCGACGGCATGCCCAGCGACACGCCGCCGGCGCCTCCGCCCCCGCCCTGCCGCGCCTCCCAAGCGTCGCCCGCGCGCGTCCGGCGGACGCCCAGCGCGGGCTTGTCGGCGACCAGGTGGTGCGGCGCGGCGTAGGTGATCTCGACGGTGACCATGTCGCCGGGGCGGACCGGCTCCTCCGGCACGCCGAAGTGGACGAGGCGGTTGTCGGGCGCCCGCCCGGAGAGCCGGCGCGTCGCCTCGTCCTTGCGGCCCTCGCCCTCGGCGACCAGGACCTCCAGGGTCCGGCCGAGCTGCCTGCGGTTCTCCGCCCAGGAGATCTCCTCCTGCAGCGCGACGAGCCGCTCGTAGCGCTCCTGGACGACCTCCTTCGGCAGCTGGCCGTCCATGGTCGCCGCCGGGGTGCCGGGGCGCTTGGAGTACTGGAACGTGAACGCCGACGAGAACCGGGCCTCCCGCACCACGTGCAGGGTCTCCTCGAAGTCGGCCTCGGTCTCGCCGGGGAAGCCGACGATGATGTCGGTGGTGATCGCCGCGTCCGGGATCGCGGCCCGGACCTTCTCGATGATGCCGAGGTAGCGCGCCTGCCGGTACGACCGGCGCATCGCGCGCAGCACCGCGTCCGAGCCGGACTGCAGCGGCATGTGCAGGGACGGCATCACGTTCGGCGTCTCCGCCATCGCGGCGATCACGTCGTCGGTGAAGTCCTTGGGGTGCGGGGAGGTGAACCGGACCCGCTCCAGGCCCTCGACGCCGCCGCAGGCCCGCAGCAGCCCCGCGAACGCCGACTGCCCGCCCCCCGTCATCGCGCGGACCTCGTCGGGCGCGCCGGACAGGGCGCCGAAGCCCGAGCCGTAGGCGTTGACGTTCTGCCCCAGCAGCGTGATCTCCAGGGCGCCCTCGGCGACCAGCGCCTCGACCTCGGCGAGGATCTCCCCCGGCCGGCGGTCGCGCTCCTTGCCGCGCAGGGACGGGACGATGCAGAACGTGCAGGTGTTGTTGCACCCCACGGAGATCGACACCCAGGCGGCGTAGGGGGACTCGCGGCGCGTCGGCAGCGTCGAGGGGAAGGTCACCAGCGACTCTTCGATCTCGACCTGCGCCTCGTCCCGCACCCGCGCGCGTTCGAGCAGCGCGGGCAGCGACCCGATGTTGTGCGTGCCGAACACCACGTCCACCCACGGGGCGCGCTTGACGATGGTGTCGCGGTCCTTCTGCGCCAGGCAGCCGCCGACGGCGATCTGCATGCCGGGATGGCCGTCCTTCACGGGCCGCAGGTGGCCGAGGTTGCCGTAAAGGCGGTTGTCGGCGTTCTCCCGCACCGCGCATGTGTTGAACACCACGACGTCGGGCTCGGCCTCCCCCGCGCGGACGTACCCGGCCGACTCCAGCAGCCCCGACAGCCGCTCGGAGTCGTGGACGTTCATCTGGCACCCGTAGGTACGGATCTCGTACGTACGGGGAGCCGTCTCCATTGGCGCACTCATGACAGTCATCCAGGTTACGGGCCCGGCACGACATGGCGGAACGGGCGGGGCACCCCGCCGCCGCCTTTTATGATCACTCTCCGCCACGACCGAACCCCGTCCGACGTGGGTATTCGTGATCGTATCGGTACCGCGCGGCAACTCGGGCACTACCGGCGATGACATAAAGTCCGTGCCCATGACGGACAGCGAAAGCGGGCCCGAGCTCACCAAGACCGGGTCGGAGGACTCCATCCCGGAGCCGGCCGCCGCAGGTGACCGGCCGCTCGTCGTGGTCGAGCACGTCAACAAGCACTTCGGCGAGCTGCACGTCCTCAAGGACATCAACCTCACCGTGAACTCCGGTGAGGTCGTCGTCGTCATCGGACCCTCCGGCGGCGGTAAGTCGACCCTGTGCCGGTCGATCAACCGGCTGGAGCCGATCGACGAGGGCACGATCCTCGTGGACGGCAAGGAGCTGCCCAAGGAGGGCAAGGACCTGGCGAGGCTCCGCGCCGACGTGGGCATGGTGTTCCAGTCGTTCAACCTGTTCGCCCACAAGACGATCCTCGAGAACGTCACGCTCGGGCCGGTGAAGGTCCGCAAGCAGGGCAAGCAGGAGTCGCAGAAGCACGCGATGGAACTGCTCGACCGGGTCGGCATCGCCAACCAGGCGCACAAGTACCCCGCGCAGCTGTCCGGCGGGCAGCAGCAGCGCGCGGCGATCGCGCGCTCCCTCGCGATGAAGCCGAAGGTGATGCTCTTCGACGAGCCCACCTCGGCGCTGGACCCGGAGATGGTCAACGAGGTCCTGGACGTCATGACGGGACTGGCCCGCGAGGGCATGACGATGATCGTCGTCACGCACGAGATGGGCTTCGCCCGCCGGGCCGCGCAGAAGGTCGTGTTCATGGCGGACGGCCAGATCGTCGAGGAGAACACGCCCGACGAGTTCTTCACCAACGCGCGGACCGAGCGCGCGAAGGACTTCCTTTCCAAGATCCTCACGCACTGAGCCGCGGGGCTCCGGCAGAGAGCAGAGGTAGGACGAGTATGCGAGTACGTCGTTTCGGCGCCCTCATCGGGGCGGGGATGGCGCTGTCGCTGGCGCTCAGCGCGTGCGGCAGCGACACCGAGAAGACCGAGGCCAAGACGGTCGTCCAGAAGGCCAAGGACGACAAGAAGCTGACCATCGGCATCAAGTTCGACCAGCCGGCGCTCGGCCTGAAGAAGCCCGACGGCAGCTTCGACGGCTTCGACGTCGACGTCGCCAAGTACATCGCGAAGTCGCTCGGCGTCCCCGAGAACGGCATCACGTTCAAGGAGACGACCTCCGCCAACCGCGAGTCGTTCCTCGGCGGCGGGCAGGTCGACCTCGTGGTCGCCACCTA
Source organism: Actinomadura sp. NPDC049753 (assembly GCF_040674655.1). Classification (NCBI taxonomy): domain Bacteria; kingdom Bacillati; phylum Actinomycetota; class Actinomycetes; order Streptosporangiales; family Thermomonosporaceae; genus Actinomadura; species Actinomadura sp. NPDC049753. The sequence continues at coordinate 57,414 of NZ_JBFARL010000009.1, forward strand.
CTCCATCACCGACGCGCGCAAGTCGCAGGTGACCTTCGGCGGGCCGTACTACGTCGCCCACCAGGACACGATGGTCAAGGCCGACAACAGCAGCATCAAGAAGGCCACCGACCTCAAGGGCAAGAAGCTCTGCAAGGCGGCCGGCTCCAACTCCTTCCGCCGCATCACCGAGGGCCCGCCGGACGGCAAGCTCAACATCAAGGGCGTCACGCTGGTCGACGCCTCCAGCTACTCCGAGTGCGTGAGCAAGCTGAAGTCCGGCGCCCTGGACGCGGTCAGCACCGACGACCTGATCCTGGCCGGCTTCGCCAACCAGCAGAAGGGCTCCTTCAAGGTCATCAACGACCCCTTCACCGACGAGAAGTACGGCGTCGGCCTGAAGAAGGGCGACACCGAGACCTGCGAGGCCGTCAACAAGGCCATCTCCCAGATGTACTCCGACGGCACGGCCAAGACCCTGCTGGAGAAGCACTTCGCGGGCACCGGGCTCAAGCTCGCCACGACCGCCCCGCAGATGGAAGGCTGCGCCTGATCCAGGGCCGCGACTGACGCCCGTCACGCCGGCGCGTCCCCGACGAGCATCGCCCGGGGACGCGCCGGCCTGGCCTGACTCCCGCTGGAACGTGATGAAACAGCTGAGCAATGTTTGACTTCAGCCCGTTCTTCGACAACTTCGACGAGATCCTCCAAGGGTTCTGGGCGACCCTGCGCCTCGCGGCCGCCGCGGCGGTGCTGTCCCTGATCATCGGGACCCTCCTGGCGAGCTTCCGGGTCTCGCCGGTTCCGGTGCTCCGCGCGTTCGGCACGGGCTACGTCAACGTCGTGCGCAACACGCCGCTCACCCTGGTGCTGCTGATGTGCAGCCTGGGCCTGAACGACATCCTCGCGCTGAAGTTCTCCGAGAACTCCTCGACGACCTACTACTGGTGGGCGGTCCTCGGCCTGTCGGCCTACACCGGGGCCTTCGTGTGCGAGACCCTCCGCTCGGGCATCAACACCGTCCCGCTGGGGCAGGCGGAGGCGGCCCGTTCGATCGGGCTGACCTTCACGCAGTCCCTCCGGATGATCATCCTGCCGCAGGCGTTCCGGGCGATCATCGCCCCGCTGGGCAGCGTGCTGATCGCGATGATCAAGAACACGACGGTGGCCGCGGCCGCGAGCTACGCCGAGGTCGCGCTGGTCACCAAGACGATCATTGACAAGCCCACGTTCGCGAACGGGGTCATCCCCCTCTTCCTCGGCGTCTCGATCGGCTTCCTGATCCTCACCCTGCCGACCGGATACTTCTTCGGCTGGCTCGCCAAGCGGATGGCGGTGGCGCGATGAGCAAGGAAGCGACCGTTCTCTTCGACATCCCCGGCCCCCGGGCCCGGGCGCGCAACGCGGTCCTGACCGCCGTCGTGTCGATCGTGTTCGCGGCCGTCCTGGCCGCGCTGATCTGGCGCCTCAGCGACAAGGGGCAGTTCGAGGAGAAGCTCTGGACGCCGTTCCTGAAGTGGACGGTGTGGAGGCACCTGCTCCTGCCCGGCCTGATGAACACGCTGAAGGCCGCCGTGGTCGCCACGGTGCTGGCCCTGCTGTTCGGCATCGTGTTCGGGCTCGCCCGGCTGTCGGACCACTGGTGGGTCCGCGTCCCGGCCGGCGTCGTGGTCGAGTTCTTCCGCGGCATCCCCCTGCTGATCCTGATCTTCCTGGCGTTCTTCGTCCCGAACAAGATCAGCCCCGCGATCGCCGAGTCCCAGTTCGGCACCCTGCAGCGCTTCTCGGTGGACTACTTCTTCTCGATCTTCGGGGTGGAGATCAACGCCGGGACGGTCACCGTGCCCGCGTTCGCCGCGGTCGTGTTCGGCCTGACGATGTACAACGGCTCCGTGCTCGCCGAGGTGGTGCGCGCCGGCGTCCTGTCGATCCCGAAGGGGCAGTCGGAGGCCGCCTACTCCATCGGGCTCCGCAAGAACGGCGTCATGCGGCTGGTGCTGCTGCCGCAGGCCATCACGGTCATGATGCCGGCGATCGTGAGCCAGATCGTCGTCCTGCTCAAGGACACCGCGCTCGGGTTCATCATCGCCTACGGCGAGTTCCTGCAGGCCGGCTTCAAGCAGGTGCCGGCGAACTACAGCAACAACGTGCTCCAGGCCGGCATCGTCGTCGCGGTCATCTACATCGCGATCAACATGTCGCTGAGCCGCGTGGCCACGTGGCTGGAGGGGCGCAGCCGCCGCAGCCGCAAGACCGAGGCCAAGACGATGGGCTCGGGCGGCCCCGCTCCCGTCGCCGGGGTCGGGGTGACCCAGCAGACCGTCTGACGGATCCGCTCGTCCCGAGGGGCGCCGCCGTTCTCCGGCGGCGCCCTCCGCTGTCTCCGGGACGGGCGAACCCTGGTGTTACCGGCGGGTTTCCCGGGGACGAGCTTGTATCTTTCCGAGCTCAAACGGCCCGTCATGGCCCCAACCGATCCCCGTATGCGGGACGATTCCTGTTATGACCGCTCGTGCGACCCTTCCCTACGGCTCATGGCCTTCACCCATCTCTGCGGCCGATGTCGCCCGCGCCCGGCTGCGCCTCAGCTTCCCCACCGTCGCGGGCGACGACGTGTGGTGGCAGGAGACGCGGCCTGAGGAGGGCGGGCGGGCCACGGTCGTCCATCTGAAGGACGGTCATCGCACCGAGCTGCTGCAGGCCCCGTGGGACGCGCGCACCCGCGTCCACGAGTACGGCGGCCGGTCCTACCTGCCGGTCCGCACCGGCGCGGGCTGGTCCGTCGTGTTCTCCAACTACGAGGACCAGCGGCTGCACCGGCTCGACGAGGGCGACCCGAAGCCGTACCCGCTGACGCCCGAGCCCGCCGTCCCGGCCGGGCTGCGGTACGCCGACTACGTCCTGTCCCCGGACGGGACGGAGGTCTGGTGCGTCTGCGAGGGCCACATCGCCGAGCCCTCGGCCCCCGAGGACGAGCAGGGCGCGGACGAGCAGCCCGCCACGGGCATCCGGCGCGCCATCGTCGCCGTCCCGCTGGACGGCAGCGCCGCCGGCGACGCAGGCGCGATCCGCGAGCTGGTGTCGGGCGCGCAGTTCTACGCGGGCCCCGTGCCGTCCCCCGGCGGAGGGCACCTGGCATGGGTGCAGTGGAACCACCCCCGCATGCCGTGGGACGGCACCGAGGTGCGCGTGGCGGCGATCGAGGACGGGGCGGTGGTCTCCCCCCGCACCGTCAAGGGCGGCCTCACCGAGTCGGCCCTGGCGCCGCTGTGGCGCGACGACGAGTCCCTGTACGTGATCTCCGACTGGCCCGGCTGGTGGAACATCTACCAGGTCGGCCTGCACGGGGAGTCCGCGCAGGCGCTCTACCCGGCCGAGGAGGAGTTCGCCGCGCCGCTGTGGCAGCTCGGCGGCATGCCGTACGCGCTGCTCGGCGACGGGCGCCTCGCCGTCCTGCACGGCGAGGGCGACATGCGGCTCGGCGTGTACGACACCGACACCCTCGACCTCGTCGACCTGGAGGTCCCCTACGAGCACTGGGCGCCGCAGCTGTCCACGGACGGCTCGACGATCGTGGGGATCGCCGGCGGACCGGACCTTCCGGCCTCGGTGGTGCGGGTCGACACCACGACCGGGCGCGTGGAAGGGCTGCGCCGGGAGCGGGCCGAGGTGCCCGACGTCGCGTACCTGTCCCGGCCGCGCGCCGAGCGCCTGGAGGGGCCGTTCGGCCGCCCCGTCCACGCCTACGTGTTCCCGCCGACCAACCCGGAGGCGGCCGGGCCGGACGACGAGCTGCCGCCCTACGTGGTGTTCGTGCACGGCGGGCCCACCGGGCGCGTGTCCACGGTGCTCGACATGGAGCGCGCGTACTTCACCAGCCGCGGCATCGGCGTGATCGACGTCAACTACGGCGGGTCGGCCGGCTACGGCCGCGCCTACCGGGAGCGGCTGCGCCGCCAGTGGGGCGTGGTCGACGTCGAGGACGCCGTCGCCGCCGCCCGCGCCCTCGTCGACGGCGGCATCGCCGACCCGGCGCGGCTGGCGATCCGCGGCGGCTCGGCCGGCGGCTGGACGACGCTCGCGGCGATCACGCAGACCGACGTGTTCAAGGCCGCCACGTCCTACTTCGGGATCAGCGACCTGCAGCGCTTCGCCGAGAGCACCCACGACTTCGAGTCCCACTACCTGTTCGGCCTCATCGGCCCCCTCCCCGGGTTCGAGCGCGCCTACGAGGAGCGCTCGCCGATCAACCGCGCCGACCGCACGGCCTGCCCCGTCCTGCTCCTGCAAGGGCTGAGCGACCCGATCGTGCCGCCGGACCAGTCCGAACGGTTCGCGCAGGCGCTGGCCGAGAAGAAGATGCCGTACGCCTACCTCACCTTCGAGGGCGAGTCGCACGGCTTCCGCAAGGCCGACACGGTGATCCGCTGCCTGGAGGCGGAGCTGGCGTTCTACGGCCAGACCCTCGGGTTCGAGCCGCGCGGCGTCGAACCCGTCGACCTCACGGTCGGCTGATCAGGGAACGATGTAGGAGGAGATGTCGAGCAGCGTGTGGTCGGCTCGGAAGAACGACACCGTGTCTCCTGAGGTGTTGTTCAGGAAGCCGACCGTCAGGCCGTTGTAGTAGGCGTCGGGGCGGTTCGTGCCGGGGCCGACGTAGACGCGCAGCAGGCTGCCCGGCGGGATCACGTATCCGGAGCCGATCCGCATCAGGTTGCTCGCCTGGTCGCGCAGGTAGCCGCCGCTCACGTCGACCGGCCTGGACGTCGTGTTGCGCAGCACCACGTGCTCGCTCTTCTCCGGCTGGGCGTCGTCGCCGCTCGGGTCGGGGAAGACGCTGTCGATCACGACGCCGTTCGCGCCGGGGAAGGGCTTCCGGCCGTCGAGGATCCGCCGGGTGGTGGCGGGGAAGTTCGTCGCGAGCCAGTCGTAGCCCTGGTTCGCCCCCATGGAGACCTCGGCCGGGCTGTCCACCGGGTCGCTGAACACCTTCAGTCCCTTGGCGTGCGCGCGCCTGACGTCGTCGGCGCTGGTCGCCCTGGGGTGGGCGTACACGCTGACCGTCCAGCCCGCCAGAGCGGACAGCTCGTCGTCGGAGAGCATCGTCCCGCCGGTCAGGTAGGACAGCTGGACCTTGGGCGCGGACGCGTGGAACTCCTTGAGCGCCGCCTGGTCGCGCGAGTGGACCTGGACCCGGTAGGCCCCCGACCTGAGCGTCCCGCCGTCGGTGAGGCCCGCCGCGTTCAGCTCCTCGGCGAGCAGCGTGGCGATCCCCGGGCTGTTGGCGGGCGCCTTCAGCTCCAGGCTGAGCCCGGTGTCCCTGTCCCTGGCGGCGAGCAGCTCCTTCAGGGTGGGCACCCGCTGGCCCGCGTACCGGGCGTCGAACCAGGACCCGGCGTCCAGCTTCTTGATCTCGGCCAGCGTGAACTGGCCCACCCTCCACGGCGCCCGGTCGGGGAAGACCTGCTCCACGTCGGTGGTCCGGGCGAGGGTGTCGTCGTGCACGAGCACGATCTGCCGGTCGGCCGTGAGCTGCACGTCGCCCTCCAGCACGTCGGCCCGGTCGCGGACCCCGTCGCGGTAGGACGCGAGCGTCTCCTCGGGGGCCTGGCCCGGCGACCCGCGGTGCCCGACGATCACCGCGTGCACCCGCTTCCCCGCGGCCTGCGGCGCGGCCTGGGCACTGCCCGCGAAGGCGAGGGCGGCGGCCAGCACGGCCCCGCCCCCGATCATGGCGATCCTGTTCACGAGATCCTCCCGCCTGGAAATGACTTGATCATCACCGCGGGAGCTTGCGAACACCAGACCGGCCGCTTAATTTCCCCCAAACCCCAACGAACCGCCCGGTCGCCCGATCGTCGCCGGTCAGCGGGCGAACTCGATCGCCCGGGACTCCCGGACGACCGTGACCCGGATCTGGCCGGGATAGGTCAGCTCGTCCTCGACCTGCTTGGCGATGTCGCGGGCGATCACCTGCGCCTGGATGTCGTCGACGGCGTCGGGCTTCACCATCACCCGGATCTCGCGGCCGGCCTGCATGGCGAAGACCTTCTCCACGCCCTCGTGCCGGTCGCGGGCGATCTCCTCCAGCCGCTCCAGCCGCTTGACGTAGGCCTCCAGCGACTCGCGGCGCGCCCCCGGCCGGCTGCCGCTCACCGCGTCGGCGGCCTGGGTGAGCACGGCCTCCACGGTCCGGACCTCGACCTCGTTGTGGTGCGCCTCGATCGCGTGGACGACGTCCTCGTGCTCGCCGTAGCGGCGGGCGATCTCGGCGCCGATCAGCGCGTGGCTGCCCTCCACCTCGTGCGTCAGCGCCTTGCCGATGTCGTGCAGCAGCGTGCACCGCTTGGCGACCTCCACCGGCAGCCGCAGCTCGCCCGCCATGATGCCCGCGATGTGCGCGGACTCGATCAGGTGCTTGAGCACGTTCTGCCCGTAGGACGTCCGGTACCGCAGCTGGCCGAGCAGCGCGATCAGCTCCGGGTGCATGTCGGCGATCCCGACCTCGACCAGGGCGTCCTCGCCGGCGCGGACGCACAGCTGCTCGACGTCGCTGCGGCTGCGCTCGTAGATCTCCTCGATCCGCTGCGGGTGGATCCGGCCGTCCAGGACGAGCTTCTCCAGCGTCAGGCGCCCGACCTCGCGCCGCACGGGGTCGAAGCAGCTCAGCAGAACCGCCTCCGGCGTGTCGTCGATGATGAGGTTCACGCCCGTGGTGGTCTCGAAGGCGCGGATGTTGCGCCCCTCGCGGCCGATGATGCGGCCCTTCATCTCGTCGCTCGGCAGGTGCAGGACCGACACCACCGACTCGGCCGTCTGCTCGCTGGCGACCCGCTGGATCGCCAGCGTCACGATCTTGCGGGCGCGCTTGTCGCCCTCCGCCCGGGCCGCGTTCTCGATCTCCCGGACGATCGGGATCGACTCCCGCTTCGCCTGGTTCTCGATCGCCGCGACGAGCTCGCCCTTGGCCTGCTCGGCGGTCAGCCCGGCCGCCTGCTCCAGGACCTTGCGCCGCTCCTCGGCGATGCCGTCGAGCTCCCGCCCGCGGGCCTCCAGCGCCTTCTTGGTCTCGGCGAGCCGCCCCTGCCACTCCTCCAGGCGGCGCACCTCGGCGTCGAGCCGCTGCTCCCGCTCGGCGAGCCGCGCCTCCCGGCGCTCCAGGTCCTCCCGGACGGTGCGGAGGTCGTCCCGGAGGGTCCGGCCCTCCTCGTCGAGCTCGGCACGCCCGGCGGCGGCGGCCTGCTGCGCCTCGCGCTCGGCCTTGTCCAGGACGGCCCGCGCGTCCTTCGCGGCCCTCTCCCTGATCTCGTCCGCCTCGCCCTGCGCCCGGGCCATCTCGGCCGCGGCCCTGCCGGGCGTGCCGGGGCGCCGCACCAGAACGATCACGAGAGCGACCAGGGTCACCAGCAGCGCTGCACCCAGCAGGACGCTCTCCATGAGGCAGATCCTTCCTCGCCGCGGGCCCGTCCGGAGTACAGGCCCTGCCTAGCGAGGACTTACTCGCGCGCGCGGATGCACGACATCGCGGGACGGCGCGGCGGCGCGCCCCGGCGATCCGGCCGAATCCGGTCGACGAAGCTGTCCTTTATGCCTCTCAGCTGCTGGAACGTGCTCGGTCGTATGGCAATCCGCAAGACGCGGAGTAACTCCTCACTGCCGTAACGGTAAGCGGCACAGAGGTAATGAGCAAGCAAACGACGGGCATTCCGGACTAACCGAACGTCGACGTGACTCCTTCCTTACCGCCTCCCCTGACCCCCGTCCCCCGCTCCGACCTGCACCATCACGCCCTCACCCGACCCCGCCTCCGGCCCCCTCCGGTCACCGCCCCGACACCCCCGGCGTGTCGCCCCCACCCCTCACTCCAACGCCACATTGCCCCCCGCTAGCCCACGACCTATCCCCGCACCCCCTTGGAAGCCCACGCCACCCGTCTTCGGCGCAGCTCTCCCACTGCTCGCCCGCCCGCCCTCCCGAAACCGCCCCACGCAACGTATGCACCCCGCACCTTGGCGAGACCCCAAGCCAAGGATTCTGAGCAGCACAGGAACCCACGCCAAGCAGAGACAGAGATTCAGCCACCACAGCGCCTGTCAGCCGGTGGGAGTGGAGAGATCCTCGGGGCGGAGCCCTTGGGGGACGGTGCTTCCTTCAGCGCCCTGCGCGACACGGCGGGTCGGTCAGTCGGGAGGGGCGGGGAGGTCTTCTGGGTCGGTGCCCTCTTCGGCCAGGGCTTCCTTGACCACTCGGTACGACAGGGCGGGTGAGTAGCCCTTGCGGGCGAGCATGCCGACCAGGCGGCGCATGCGTTTGGCCGGGTCGGTGCCTCGGGTGGACGGGAGCCTGCGGGCGACCAGGGCGCGGGCCGTCTGCTCCTCCTGGTCGGGGTCCAGGGTCTCCACGGCGTCGTTCACGGTCTCGTTGGGGACGCCTCGGCGGCGGAGCTCGGCGGCGAGAGCCCGCTTGCCCAGGCCCCGGCCGGTGTGCCTGGACTGGACCCATGCCTGGGCGAAGGCCTCGTCGTCGATGAGGCCGACGTCGGTGAAGCGGCCCAGGACGCGTTCGGCGACGTCGTCGGGGATCTGCTTGCGCTGCAGGGCCTCCGCCAGCTGGGCCCGGGTGCGGGGGGAGGCGGACAGAAGGCGCAGGCAGATCTCGCGAGCCTTCGCCTCAGGCCCGTTCTCGCGCGCAGCCGTCACAGGGAGCCGGCCCGGGCGGGGGCCGTGGGAGCGGCGGCGCCATCGGGGAAGTTCCGGGCACCGGTCGTGCGGTGCCGGGTAAGGCGCCGCCGCCCTGCATACGAGATCATCGCTTACTCTTCGTCAAGAGTCACCCGTCTCGGAGGATTCCTTGTCAGGAATCACCCGTTTTGGCGGCCTTGGCGCCCCTTTTCGCGGCGGGGGCCTTGACCGGAGCGGGGGCGGGAGGCTCGGGAGCGGCGCCCGCGGCGGCGGGCTCGGCCTCCTTGTCGACCTTCGGACCGATGCCGAGCTTCTCCTTGATCTTCTTCTCGATGCCGTCGGCCAGGTCGGGGTTGGCCTTGAGGAAGTTGCGGGCGTTCTCCTTGCCCTGACCGAGCTGGTCGCCGTCGTAGGTGTACCAGGCGCCGGACTTGCGGACGAAGCCGTGCTCCACGCCGAGGTCGATCAGGCCGCCCTCGCGGCTGATGCCCAGGCCGTAGAGGAGGTCGAAGTCGGCGACGCGGAAGGGCGGGGCCATCTTGTTCTTGACGACCTTGACGCGGACGCGGTTGCCGACGGCCTCGGTGCCGTCCTTGAGCGTCTCGATGCGGCGGACGTCGAGGCGGACGGAGGCGTAGAACTTCAGCGCGCGGCCGCCGGTGGTGGTCTCCGGGGAGCCGAACATGACGCCGACCTTCTCGCGGAGCTGGTTGATGAAGATGGCGGTGGTCTTGGTCTGGTTGATCGCGCCGGTGAGCTTGCGCAGGGCCTGCGACATGAGGCGGGCCTGGAGGCCGACGTGGCTGTCGCCCATCTCGCCCTCGATCTCGGCGCGGGGCACCAGCGCGGCGACGGAGTCGATGACGACGATGTCGATCGCGCCGGAGCGGATCAGCATGTCGGTGATCTCCAGGGCCTGCTCGCCGGTGTCGGGCTGGGAGACCAGCAGGGCGTCGATGTCGACGCCGAGCTTGGCGGCGTACTCGGGGTCGAGCGCGTGCTCGGCGTCGACGAAGGCCGCGATGCCGCCCATCTTCTGGATGCTCGCGACGGCGTGGAGCGCGATGGAGGTCTTGCCGGAGCCCTCGGGGCCGTACACCTCGACGACGCGGCCGCGCGGCAGGCCGCCGATGCCGAGGGCGATGTCGAGGGAGATCGCGCCGGTGGGGATCACCTCGACGGGCGCCCGCGCCTCCTCGCCCATCCGCATGACCGACCCCTTGCCGAACTGCCGCTCGATCTGGGCGAGTGCGGTCTCGAGAGCCTTCTCCCGGTCGTTCGCTGCCATTGAGATGTCCTTCTCGTTGAGATGTGTCGGCTCTCGGCCGCTGCTTGCGATGTCGAGGGCGACGTTACGGCGGGCCACCGACACTTTCGACCCCGGCGCGGTTCGATGACGCCGCCGCGGGACCCGCCCAGCTTACCGAACATCCGTTCGATCATCGTCCCGCATGCCGATTTGCGGCGGAATCTCCGTGCGATCGATGGTCCCGACCCCGTAACCTGGCGGGGTTGACGGAGGGTTCCAATCATGACGCTGACCGTCCTCTTCTGCGTCGATCCGCTCCATCCCCGGCGCGTTGACCCCCACTTCTCCCGCGAGGCCGCCGCCGTGCGGGACCACTACGGCGAGATCGCCCTGATCGACCACGACGCGCTGCGGCGCGGCGACGTCGAGGACGCGGTCGACGCGGCGCCCTCCGACCTGGGCCCGGTCTGGTACCGCGGATGGATGCTCTCGGCGGAGGAGTACGGCGCGATGGCCGCCGCCCTGAAGCGCCGCGGCACGGTGCTCCTGACGCACCCGGACGACTACCGCCGCGCGCACGAGCTGCCGGGATGGCACGACACGTTCGCGGGGCTGACCCCGCACAGCGTCTGGCGCCCTCTCGGCACCGGCCAGGATCCCGGTCCCCTCGGGGAGCTGGGTGAGCTCGTCAGGCCGCTGCGCGCCGGGCCCGGCGTGGTCAAGGACTACGTGAAGTCGTGCAAGCACGAGTGGGAGGAGGCGTGCTTCGTCCCCGACGTGAAGAACCTCGCGCAACTGCACGACATCGCGGCGAAGATGGTCGCGCTGCGTGACGACCATCTGGCGGGCGGTCTGGTCGTGCGTGAGTTCGAGCAGTACGACGAGGGCGAGGCGCGCGTGTGGTGGGTGGACGGCGAACCCGCCCTGGTCGGCCCGCATCCCGACAGCCCCGGCGTGGAACTCGATCCGGACCTGGGCGCGGTGGCCCCCGCCGTCCGCGCGCTGGGATGCCGGTTCATCACCACCGACCTCGCCCGCCGCACGGACGGCGCCTGGCGTGTGGTGGAGGTCGGCGACGGCCAGGTCAGCGACCTGCCGTCGTCGGTGGACGCGATGGACCTCTACGCGCATCTCCCCGTGCCCGAATAGCATCCGCGCAGGTGATGCGGTGGCGATCGAACCGGATTAGGGTTTTCGCCGTCTCATGACCTGTGGCCCCCGGCCGCCGATCGACCCCTCCGCGAGAAGGACGTGTTCCCTTGCCCCCTCAGGAGCCCACTCGCCGGCTCAGCTCCCGCGCCGTGAAGGTGGGGATGGTGAGCGCCCTGTCGTTGACCCTCGTCGCCTGCGGTTCCGGTTCGACGACGGCGAGATGCGTGGACCGCAACGCGCCGGCCAGGGGCAAGGGCGGCTACAAGGTCGTCCCGGACGACAACTGCAACCCCGGCGACATCGACAACGGGGCCAACAACGCCTACAACCGCTACTTCTGGTACTACGGCGGGAAGAGCCGGTCCGGCTTCGTGTCCGGCGGCAGCCAGTACCGGCCCGAGGGGAAGATCAAGTCCAGTGGCGGGCGGACGCTGAGCCGGGGCGGGTTCGGCGGCGGCGGCCGGGGCGGGAGCTGACCCGTGCGCCGAGTCCGTTCCACACCGCGCGAGGGCTGGGCGGAGAAGGTCGAGGCGCACGGCCTGGCCTTCCACCGCACCGCGCACCCCGAGCATCTGACCCGGCCCTACTGGGACGAGTCCGTGCACTACGTCTTCGACATGGACGAGGTCCTGGCCCTCGAAGGCGTCGTCGAGGAACTGCACCGGATGTGCCTGGACGTGGTGGAGCACGTCGTGTCCACCGGTCGCTACCACGTCCTCGGCATCCCCGACTGGGTGGCGCCCCTGATCGAGGAGTCGTGGCGGCGCGGCGACCCGCACCTGTACGGGCGGTTCGATCTGCGCTACGACGGCCAGGGGCCCGCCAAGCTCCTGGAGTACAACGCCGATACGCCGACCGCGCTGGTGGAGAGCTCCGTCGTCCAGTGGTACTGGCTGCAGGACACCCACCCCGAGGACGACCAGTGGAATTCCATCCACGAGCGGTTCGTGGCGCGCTGGAAGGAGATGGCGCCCGCCGTGGGCGGCGGGCCCGTCCACTTCGCCTGGACCACCGGTGACGAGACCGGCGAGGAGGTCATGACGATCGCCTACATGCAGGAGACCGCCGAGGAGGCGGGCCTGCCGGGCGTGGCGATCGCCATGGAGGACATCGGCTGGGACCCCGCGCGCGGACGCTTCGTCGACCTCGACGAGCAGGCGATCGGGACGCTCTGCAAGCTCTACCCCTGGGAGTGGATCGTCGCCGAGCCGTTCGGGCGCAACATCCCGGGGACGCCCACGTCGTGGATCGAGCCGATCTGGAAGATGGTGCTCTCCAACAAGGCGCTGCTCGTTCTGCTGTGGGAGCTGTTCCCCGGCCACCCCAATCTGCTGCCCACCTACCTGAACACACCGTCGAACCTGACGTCCTACGTGCAGAAGCCGCTGCTCGGGCGGGAGGGCGCGAGCATGCGCATCGTCACGCCGGACGGTTCCGAGCAGCGGACCCAGGGCGACTACGGCGCGGAGGGATACGTCTTCCAGGAGTTCTGCGCGCTGCCGGAATTCGACGGCGAGCACCCCGTGCTCGGCGCGTGGGTGGTCCATGACGGGGCCGCGGGGATCGGCATCAGGGAGACGTCCGGGCTCATCACCGACGACACGTCGTCCTTCGTCCCGCACCGCATCGCGCTGTAGAAGACCCCTAGCGCAGGGTCGCGGGGACGTCGAAGGTGGCCACGACCGCCTGCCAGACCTTCTTGGCGGATTCACCGTCAGCGAGGGCCTGTTCGATGGTGCGGCCGCCCAGCTCGGCCATGACGTAGTCCTTGGCCACGCTCTCGGCGTAGTGCTCGCCGAACTGCTGGTTCATCCGATCCCAGAAGAGTGTTAGCCGCACGTGTCCCACGCTATCCGACGGATGGTTCTCCCAGGGACCGCGTCACCTCGCCGGGCACCTCGGGGGCGCGGCCCAGGCGGTACTGGCGGTGCAGGCCGGTCAGGTACCGTTCGACGCCTTCGATCACTCGGGCCGTCCGGTAGGAGGGGAAGACGTCGAACCCGTGCTGGGCGCCCTGCATCTCGGCGTAGAGGACGGGCGAGTCGGAGACCTCCCGCAGCCGCTCGACGAATCGGCGGGCCTCGACCACGGGGATGAGCGAGTCGCGGCTGCCGTGGATGACGAAGAAGGGCGGCGCGTCTTCGCGGACGTAGGTGACCGGGGACGCCTTGGCGTACACCTCCTGGTTCTCCGCGAAGGGCTGCTTGACGACCATCCGTTCCATGAGGCGGGTGGTGCCGAAGGGCCGGGGGAACGTCCCCGGCTCGAAGAAGTTGTAGAACCCGTAGAAGGGGACCGCACCCTGCACCGTGGTGTCCGCGTCCTCGAAGCCCGGCTGGAATTCGGGGACGTTCGCGGTCAGCGCCACCATCGCGGTGAGGTGCCCTCCGGCCGAACCGCCGGTCACGCACAGGAAGTCGGGGTCCGCCCCGTACTCCTCGGCGTGCTCCTTGTACCAGGCGACGAAGTGCTTCAGGTCGATCAGGTGCTCCGGCCAGGTGGCGCGCGGGCTGAGCCGGTAGTTGACGTTGAAGCCGACCCATCGCTGGACGGCCATGTGGTTGAGCAGCGGCAGCCCTTGCTCACGCTTGTCGCCGATCACCCAGGCTCCGCCATGGATCTGCATGAGCCCCGGACGCAGTTCGCCGTCGGCGCGTTCGGCCGCGGGACGGAAGACGTCCAGTTTCAGGCGCAGGCGGCCTTCCTGCCGGTACACGACGTTGCGTTCGACGCGGACGCCCTTGCGCGGGACCAGGCACAGCGGGGGGACGATCAGGTGTACGAGCGGGTAGCGCGGCGCGCCCTCCGGGTCCAGTTCGAGGGGAGCGCCGCTGTCCCGCAGGGTGACGACCGTCCGGCGGGACGCCGCGAGGGTGGCCGCGACGCCTGCCATGCCGAGGACCGCCAGGGCGAGCCCGGTCCAGCCCGCCCAGCCGTCCAGTCCCCCGAAGGCCGCGGCCAGGGCCGCGGCGGCGGCCCAGGTGACCAGGACATGCGGCGCCAGCTCGGTCGTGAGCCAGCCCGCGAAGAAGCTCGCCGTGAGGAGGCCGGGGCTGCGCCGCGGGGCGTACGCGTTGGCCGCCGTCAGGGCGAACAGGACGCCCAGGGCGAGGAGGACGTAAGGCATCGCGACTCCCTTGCGGAACGTTGGCCTGCCCGCACCACCATGACCATACAAGCGCTTGCTTACAATAGTTCCCGCAGGGGCGGCGACCCCCGCACCCCCGGTTCGCTCCGCTCATTTGTGTTCCTTGTGGGGGGACGACCCCCCACACCCCCCGGTCCGCTTCGCTCACTTGTGTTCCTTGTGGGGGGACGACCCCCCATACCCCCCGGTCCGCTTCGCTCATTTGTGTTCCTTGTGGGGGGACGACCCCCCACACCCCCGGTCCGCTTCGCTCATTTGTGTGACCCGCGCCACGCCCGCGCATTCCGTCCGACCCGCAAGGCAGTATGGCGGCATGGGCGGTGACGTGCTCGAACGCTTCTCCCCGGCGACCCGTGCCTGGTTCACCGGGGCGTTCGCCGCGCCCACACCCGCGCAGGCCGGAGCCTGGGAGTCCATCGCCGGCGGCGACAACACGCTGGTCGTGGCTCCGACCGGGTCCGGCAAGACCCTGGCGGCCTTCCTGTGGTCACTCGACCAGCTCGGCACCGAGGCCCTTCCCGAAGACCCCCTGCACCGCTGCCGCGTCCTGTACGTGTCGCCGCTGAAGGCCCTCGCCGTCGACGTCGAGCGCAACCTGCGCGCCCCGCTGACCGGCATCCGCCACGCGGCGCGGCGCCTCGGCCTGCCCGAGCCGGACGTCCGCGTGGGCATGCGGTCGGGCGACACCCCGGCCGACGAGCGCCGCCGGCTGGCCGTCAAGCCGCCCGACATCCTGATCACGACGCCCGAGTCGCTGTTCCTGATCCTCACCTCGCGGGCGCGCGAGTCGCTGCGCGGGGTGGAGACCGTCATCGTCGACGAGGTGCACGCCGTGGCGGGCACCAAGCGCGGCGCGCACCTCGCGCTGTCCCTCGAACGGCTGGACGCGCTCCTCGATCGCCCCGCCCAGCGCATCGGCCTGTCGGCGACGGTCCGCCCCGCGGACGAGGTGGCGGCGTTCCTCGGCGGGCCTAGGCCAGCCGCCGTCGTCCAGCCGCCTTCGGAGAAGGTGTTCGAGCTCGACATCGTCGTCCCCGTGGAGGACATGGGCGAGGTCGGCCGGTTCGTCGACGACTCGGGCACGCCCGACCCCCGCCAGCGCAGCATCTGGCCCCACGTGGAAGACCGCCTGCTCGACCTGATCCAGGCGCATCGCTCGACGCTCGTGTTCGCCAACTCCCGGCGCCTGGCCGAGAGGCTGTGCGGACGGCTGAACGAACTCGCCTACGAGCGCGCCGCAGGCGAGCCCCTGCCGGAGAACCACTCCCCCGCGGCGGCGATGGCCCAGGCGGGCGCCGCCAAGGGGGCGCCCATGGAGATCGCCAGGGCGCACCACGGCTCCGTCTCCAAGGAGGAGCGGGCCGGTATCGAGAACGCCCTGAAGGAGGGCCGCCTGCCCGCGGTCGTGGCGACGTCCAGCCTGGAGCTGGGCATCGACATGGGCGCGGTGGACCTGGTCGTCCAGGTGGAGTCGCCGCCGTCGGTCGCCAACGGGCTCCAGCGGGTCGGGCGCGCCGGCCACCAGGTCGGCGCCGTGTCCAAGGGCGTCATCTTCCCCAAGTACCGGGGCGACCTCGTGCAGACGGCCGTGGTGGCCGAACGCATGCGCGGCGGCGAGATCGAGGAGCTCCGGTACCCGCGCAACCCCCTCGACGTCCTCGCCCAGCAGATCGTCGCGATGGTCTCCATGGACGAATGGACGGTCGACGACCTCGAATCCCTCGTCAAGCGCGCCGCCCCCTACGCCACGCTTCCCCGGTCGGCGCTGGAGGCGTCCCTGGACATGCTCGCCGGGCGCTACCCCAGCGACGAGTTCGGCGAACTCCGTCCCCGCCTTGTCTGGGACCGCGTGACCGGCGTGCTGCGCGACCGTCCGGGCGCCCAGCGGCTCGCCGTGACCAGTGGTGGGACGATCCCGGACCGCGGCCTGTTCGGGGTGTTCCTCGTCGGCGAGAAGGCGTCGCGCGTAGGCGAACTCGACGAGGAGATGGTGTACGAGTCGCGCGTGGGCGACGTGTTCGTCCTCGGTGCGAGCTCATGGCGGATCGAGGACATCACCCCCGACCGCGTGCTCGTCTCCCCCGCCCCGGGCCAGCCCGGCAAGCTGCCGTTCTGGCATGGCGACACGCTGGGGCGTCCGGCCGAACTGGGCCGCGCGCTCGGCTCGTTCACCCGCGAGCTGGCCCGGCTGCCCCAGCAGGAGGCGCGGGCGCGCGTCACCTCGGCCGGCCTGGACGACTGGGCCTCCGCCAACCTCGTCTCCTATCTGACCGAGCAGCGGGAGGCCACCGGTCACGTACCCGACGACCGCACGATGGTCGTCGAACGGTTCCGCGACGAGCTCGGTGACTGGCGCATGGTCGTCCACTCGCCGCTGGGCGCGCGTGTGCACGCGCCCTGGGCGCTCGCCATGGCCGGCCGCCTGCGCGAGCGGTACGGCGTCGACGCGCAGGCCATGCACGCCGACGACGGCATCGTCATCCGCATCCCTGACATGGACGAGCCCCCCGGCCTCGACCTCGCCGTCTTCGACGCCGACGACATCGAGCGCATCGTCGTCGACGAGCTGGGCGGCTCGGCCCTGTTCGCCGCCCGGTTCCGCGAGTGCGCGGCGCGCTCGCTGCTGCTCCCTCGCCGCCGTCCCGACAAGCGCATGCCCCTGTGGCAGCAGCGCCAGCGCGCCGCGCAGCTCCTGGCCGTGGCGAGCAAGTACCCCTCGTTCCCGATCGTGCTGGAGACCATGCGCGAGTGCCTGCAGGACGTGTTCGACGTCCCGGGCCTGGTGCAGCTCATGCGCGACATGTCCGGACGCAAGGTCCGCATGGTGGAGGTGGAGACCTCCGAGCCGTCCCCCTACGCGCGTTCCCTGCTGTTCCACTACGTCGGCGCGTTCATGTACGAGGGCGACTCGCCCCTCGCGGAGCGCCGCGCGCAGGCTCTCGCGCTCGACTCGGCGCTCCTCGCAGAACTGCTCGGCCAGGCCGATCTGCGCGAGCTGCTCGATCCCGACGCCGTCGCCGAGACCGAACGCGAACTCCAGCGCCTCGCCTCCGACCGCCGCGCCCGTGACGTGGAGGGCGTCGCCGACCTCCTCCGCACGCTCGGCCCCCTCAGCACGGCGGAAGCGGCCGAACGCACACTGCCCGCGAGCCTCGGCGCCCCACCGGACGAGACTGCGGCCACGGCGGGTGACGAAGAGACCGCCGCGGTCAGCGAGCCCGTCCCGGACGAGGTGCTGGTCCAGGTGTCGCGGTGGCTGGCGGAGCTGGAGGCGACACGGCGGGCGATCCGCGTGCGGATCGCCGGTGAGGAACGCTGGGCCGCGATCGAGGACGCCGCCCGGCTGCGGGACGCTCTCGGCGCGCCGCTGCCGGTGGGGGTTCCGGAGGCGTTCCTCGAACCGGTCGACGACCCGCTCGGCGACCTGGTCTCCCGGTACGCGCGCACGCACGGGCCGTTCCGGGCGGCCGAGGCGGCGGCGCGCTTCGGGCTGGGCGTCGCCGTGGTCGTCGAGACGCTGCGGCGGCTGTCGGGCGCGGGCCGCGTCGTCGAGGGCGAGTTCCTGCCGGTCGGTTCCGTGGCGGGCCCGCTGACGACCGAGTGGTGCGACGGCGGCGTGCTGCGGATGCTCCGGCGCCGTTCCCTGGCGCGCCTGCGCGCCGAGGTCGAACCGTCCCCGCCGGAGTCGCTCGGCCGGTTCCTGCCGGTCTGGCACGGCATATCGGGCGGGTCGCGGCTGCGGGGCATCGACGCGCTCGTCCAGGCGATCGAGCAGCTGCAGGGCGCGGCGGTCCCCGCTTCCGCGCTGGAGTCGCTGGTCCTGCCGTCGCGGGTGCCCGGCTACACCCCGGCCATGCTCGACGAGCTGACCTCGGCCGGCGAGGTCGTGTGGGCGGGCCAGGGAGGGCTGCCGGGCGGCGACGGCTGGGTGGCGCTGTACCTGGCCGACACCGCCCCGCTGCTCATGCCGGGCCCGGCCGAGATCACGCTCACGCCGGTGCACGAGGCCGTCCTCGACGCTCTCGGCGACGGGGGCGCGCTGTTCTTCCGGACGCTGTCCGACCGCGTGAACAAGCAGGCCACCGCCAACGACGCCGACCTCGTCACCGCCGTGTGGGACCTCGTCTGGGCGGGCCACCTCACCAACGACACGCTGGCCCCGCTGCGGTCGGCGCTCGGGTCGGGCCGTCCGACGCACCGTTCCCGGACGACGCGCCGCGGACGTCCCGTCCTGCCGTCCCGGACGGGTCCGCCCACGGTCGCCGGACGCTGGTGGCCGCTCCCCGAGCGCGAGGCCACCGCGACCCTGCGCTCGCACGCCCTCGCCGAGGCGCTCCTGGAGCGGTACGGCATCGTCATCCGCGGCGCCGTCGCGGCCGAACGCACCCCCGGCGGTTTCTCCGCCGTCTATCCGGTCCTGCGCGCGTTCGAGGAGACGGGGCGCTGCCGGCGGGGCTACTTCGTCGAGGGCCTGGGAGCCGCCCAGTTCGCGCTGCCGGGCGCCGTCGACCGGCTCCGGGCGCTCCGCCCGGCGGCGGCCGCCGCACCGGACGACATCTCCGCCCTCTGGGAGACGCCCGGCAAACCCGTGGTCCGCGCCCTCGTGCTCGCGGCGGCCGATCCCGCCAACCCCTACGGCGCGGCGCTGCCCTGGCCGGAGCGCGCCGAGGAGATCGCCAGCGGCCACAAGCCGGGCCGCAAGGCCGGCGCGCTCGTCGTCCTGGTCGAAGGGCGCCTCGTCCTCTACGTCGAACGCGGCGGGCGGACGCTCCTGACCTGGGACGACGACCCGGACGTCCTGCAGCCGGCCGTCGACGCCCTCGCCCTGGCCGTCCGCGAGGGGGCGCTCGGCAAGCTGACCGTGGAGCGCGCCGACGGCGAGGCGATCAGCGACTCCCCGCTGGCCGCAGCGCTTGAGTCGGCCGGGTTCCATCCGACGCCCCGCGGGCTGCGGTTGCGCTCCTGACCGCCCGAGCCCCGAAGCGCGACGGTCACGGCGGCGGCGCATACGAGCACGCCCAGGAGTGACGGCAGGGTGAGCGTGCTGCCGAACATCAGCCACCCCCACAGCATCGTCGTGGGCGGTGTCAGGTAGAGCAGGGCGGACACACGCGCGACCCCTGTCCGCTGGACGTTGACCCAGTACAGCCCGTACCCGCCGAACATCGCCAGCACGACGAGGATGGCGATGGCGGTCCAGAACGAGGGATCGGCCGGCGGAACCAGTGAGCCGTCCACTCCGGCGAAGCCCGAGAACACCACGGCGCTCACGCCGGCTTGGACGGCCAGAGCCTCCGGAAGCTCCAGCGAGGGGCGCGTGCGGCGTTCCACGAGGGTGGCGCCGACGAGGGAGAGCATCGCGGCGAACGGAAGCGCGTACGCCCAGGCCGGGGCGTCCGCGCTCAGGTCGCCGCCGACGACGAGGGCGACGCCGCCGAGGCCGGCGGCGAACCCGGCGAGCTGCCGGCGGCCGACCGGTTCGCCGAGCAGGGGCGCGGCGAGCGCGACCGCGACGAGCGGCTGCAACGCCGTGATCAGGCTGTTGACCCCCTCCACGACGCCGTGCTCGGCGGCGAGGAACACGCCGGAGAGGTAGCCGACCTGTCCCAGCGCCCCGATCAGGGCGTGCAGGGCCAGGTCCCGGGGCGGGATCCGGCGGCGGCGCCACAGCAGCCAGATGCCGAGCGCGCCCGCGCCGAGGATGAACCGCCAGGCCAGCAGCGCGCTCGCGGGTGCACTGCGGGTGCCGAGCTCGGCGCCGACGAACCCGGAGCTCCACATGACGACGAACGCGGCGCCCAGCAGGGCGTCCGACCGGGGGATGTCCACTGGCCCTCCCAAGGTATACATACCGGTATACCTACAACGTAGCCATACCGGTATGTATACTCTGAGTCACCCCGGCGGAAGGAGCCGAGATGCCCCCGCACGACCGGCCGCTCACCCCCGCCGCCCGGCGGGTCCTCCAGGCCGCGAGCGAGTTGTTCTACGAGCGCGGCATCGGCTCGGTCGGCATGGAGCTGATCGCCGCCGAGGCGGGCGTCACGAAGAAGACCGTCTACGACCGGTTCGGCTCCAAGGACGCGCTGATCCTGGCCTACCTGCGGGCCCGCGACGAGCGGTGGCGCGCCTTCACGACCGGCCGGATCGCCGAGGCCGCCGGCGCCCGCGAGCGGGTGCTCGCCACCTTCGACGCCCTCGGCGAGTGGATGGCCGCCGAGTGCGGGCGCGGATGCTCGATGGTGAACGCGTGCGCCGAGCTGCCCGACCCGTCGCACCCGGTCCACGGGGTGGCCGCCGAGCAGAAGGCGTGGGTGCGCGCCCTCTACGCCGGCCTGGTGGGCGACGGCGTGCTGGCCGACCAGCTGCTCATCCTGCACGAGGGCGCGATCGTGGCGTTCAGCGTGGCCGGCGTCCGCGACGCGGCGGCCTTCGCCCGCGCCGCCGCCGAGGCGATCGTGCCCCGGGAGCTCAGCGGCGCCGCCCCCTGAACATGTTGATCAGCCCGCGCAGGGCCCGCTCGTCCAGGGACCCGAACGGGTTGTCGTGGACGAGGTAGGTCCACGTCGCCGACGGCCGCTTCAGCCCCGCGGAGTCGAGGTCGACGCCGTCCTCGGAGGCGGTGAGGGCCTCGAAGGCGGCGACGGACCGCTTCCGCGCGTCGGCCAGGAGCCGCTTGCCCGCCGGGACGGCCTCCCGGTTGAACTCGATCAGCGGGTCCAGGCCGCGGCCGAGCGACCGCAGGTGGATGCCCTCGCGCAGGTCGGCGAGGAACGCCAGGTGCTCGGCCCAGCAGCGGTCCAGCTGGTACAGGACGATCTGCCGCGCGGCGCCGGCCACCGCCTCCGCGCCCGCGATCGCGGTGAGCTCGGCGTGCCGGTCCGGGGCGCCGGCCGCCATGGCCCTGTCGGCGGCGTCGCCGTGCAGGACGGCGTCGCGCTCGGCGAGCACCTCCCGCCGCTGGAGCCCGATCAGGTGGTTGTACCGCCACGTGTTGCGGTGCAGCTCCAGGTCGACGCCCTCCGCGACGCGCTGGGCGTGGCCGACGATCCAGTGCGCGCCCTTGTCGGTGATGAGCCCGTCGTCGCCGGCGGGCGCCTTCGACTCCTCGTCCGGCGCGTAGCGGGTGACGAGGTCGTCCTGGAGGCTGGTGAAGAACACCGAGCCGCCGGGGTCGCCCTGCCGTCCGGCCCGCCCCCTGAGCTGGTCGTCCAGGCGGCTGCTGTGGTAGCGGCCCGTCCCGATGACCAGCAGGCCGCCGGCTCGCGCGACCCGGTCGCGGTCGGCGCCGTCCCGCTCGGCCGGGGCCGTGCCCGGGGCCGAGGGCGCGGGGCTGCCGCCCAGCCGGATGTCGGTGCCCCGGCCGGCCATCTGGGTGGAGACGGTGATCGCGCCGTACGCGCCCGCCTCCGCGATGATCGCGGCCTCCTCGGCGTCGTTCTTGGCGTTGAGGACGACCCGGTCGAGCCCGGCGCGGGCCAGCCGGCGGGCGAGGCGCTCGGACTCCGCGACGTCGCCCGTGCCGACCAGCACCGGGCGCCCCTCGGCGTGCGCGGCGGCGATCTCCTCGACGATCGCGACCTCCTTGTCGGCGGCGGTCGCGTAGAGGCGGTCCGGCTCGTCCTCGCGGACGCACGGCCGGTTCGGCGGGACGACCGCGATCGGCAGCGAGTAGAACTCGGTCAGCTGCCCGGCGACGGCCATCGCGGTGCCCGTCATGCCGCACCGGACGGGATAGCGCCCGATCAGCTCCTGCACGGTGATCGAGTCGAGGATCTCCCCGCTCGGGGAGGCGTCCAGGGCCTCCTTCGCCTCGACCGCCGCCTGCAGGCCGTCCGGCCAGCGCTGCAGCAGGGCGACCCGGCCCCGCGACTCGCTGACCAGCTTCACCTCGCCGTCGCGGACGATGTAGTCCACGTCGCGGTGCAGCAGGACCTCCGCGTGCAGCGCCACGTTCACCGCGGTGAGCGCGGCGAGGTTCTCCGGCGCGTAGAGGTCGAGCCCGAGGGCCCGCTCCACCTCCCGCGCCCCGGCCGCCGTGAGCTGGACGTTGCGCGCCTCGTCGTCGGTGGCGTAGTGCAGCCCGGGGCGCAGCCGCCGGACCAGGTCGGCGTGCCGCGGATCGGCGGCGTCGAGGTCGGCGGCGCCCGCGAGCACGAGCGGGACCATGGCCTCGTCCACCAGCACCGAGTCGGCCTCGTCGATCAGCGCGACGGACGGCTCGGGCAGCACGAGGTCGGCGGCGCCGGTGGCGAGCCGGTCCCGCAGCAGGTCGAACCCGACCTCGCTGACCGGCGCGTACGTCACGTCCGCCCGGTAGGCCTCGCGCCGCTCGGCGGGCGTGGACGACTGGCCGACCCAGGCGACGGTGACGCCCAGCATCGCGTAGAGCGGGCCCATCCACTCGGCGTCGCGCCGGGCCAGGTAGTCGTTGACCGACATCACGTGGACCCGGTGGCCGCGCAGCGCGTGCCCGGCCGCCGCCAGGGCGCCCGCCAGGGTCTTGCCCTCACCGGTGGCCATCTCGGCGACGTGCCCCGACAGCATCGCGAGCGTCCCGAGGAGCTGCACGTCGAAGGGCCGCTCCCCCAGGGTCCGCCGGGCGGCCTCCCGGCCGAGGGCGCACAGCTCCGCGAGATCCTCGTCCTGCCGGAGGGCGGACGCGGCGGCGGTCAGCTCCGCGTCCGGCAGCTCCCGGACGCGGGACTCGCGCGTCGCCGCCTCGTCCACGAGGGCGCGCAGCGGCGCGAGATCGACGCTTCCGGGCTTCTGGACGAGGCGCCGCAGCCGGTCACGCAGCGCCATGAAGCCCCCTCGGTTCGTCGCTCACGGTTCCCCCAACGGGCGGGTGGAAGTCGGCGTTCCCCATGATCTCAGCGCGCCGGGCCCGCGGGCGTCCGGGGCGGCCCTCCGCTGTTGGTCTGACCTCGAATTCATTCCTCGGGCGGATCCCCTCCGGCCCTTCCGTTTGAGAGCATGGCCGCATCACGGGGTTTGCGGTGGCCCAGGGGAAAGCGCCACCGCGGAACGGGGTTTCGGCATGACACCTACGGCACGCAAGGCCGCCGCTCTCCGGCGCAAGCGTCAGATCATCAGCCAGACCGTCATCGACCGCGCGCTGAACGACCCGCGGGGCGCCGGGGGCTCTGGCTCCGCACCCTCGACCGCATGGGCCTCGGCTTCGACTCCTGAAGGGGATCAGTCCGGCGACTCTTCGACCGT